>JBHEQW010000101.1:0-2753 GCA_046530935.1 Arsenophonus sp. | reverse complement strand
AATTTTACGCAAATTTATATTCACTCCGCCTCTGCTTAAAAACAACGATTAGGCCAAATCAATATACTCTACTTTGTTCAAGAATTCTTGAACGACTACTACAGAAGATTCTCAACATGAAGAAAAACATTTATCGCAAAAAAAACCTCTGCTTCATTATTAGACAAACAGCATTCATCGTTTGCAAACAATAGAAAATATAGCTATGATTATCAGTCTATGTTGTTAAAGGTTATTGCTAGAAATCTCTTATTACTGCATGAAGGATTTTCATTACAGGTTTGCCATGAAAAAGCAAGAGCATCATACAAATCAAATAAACTCTTTTCTTACTCCATACAAACATAAAGTTGCATCTAATTAGTTTGGGACCGACGGATAATCTGTAGGATGATCTCAATTTATGCACTGAAGCAACTCATTACACTTTGTTCTGCAAATATTGTCACACTGAATATCTCAACGTTTGGAGATTCATTATGTATGGTATAAAGATATCGTTTAAAATCCTCGATTACAGGAGATTATTTAATAATCTTAGCGGAAGTCTTCTGATAAGAAGATATCACAAGTATAAATGGTTTAGTTATTTACGATGTATCTTGAGTAGCTTAACTTTAGAGGAGTTAACTAAATAAACATACATTGATTTGAAAACAGCGTTTAGATGTCCTAACTGCTTCCTTATATTCATCGTCTACACCCAATATAAATGTACTAATCAGTATTGTTGAAATATATGAAATATTTTCCATAAATTTTTTTTATGGAAAAATTCTTTTCTACATAGAAAAGATAGAAAACTCATGAGAGATGAGATAAAAGAAAAGAACAAATCGCGATCTTAATCGCCAAAAACCGACATTGTCATATGATCGATTAAATTCTTAAAGAATTTAATGCAGAGTATGTTGGCTATTTTCTTGATTCAATCATCGATAAAAAGCTATTCTTTGCTTGGATAGAGTAGTTAGATTGTAAGAAACCTTTGTCAGCGATCATAAAATTAGTCGCCATTGCCTAATAAGGTTAGATAATCAGAGAGTTATTTGTAAATAATTTCACATTCAAAATGTGAATAGTTATATCAGGCTAAAAGAATTGTTGAGTAGATTCAACCATGCGATAGGATCGGTTTATTTACTTAATTATCTGGCTTTGAGAAGATTATTTAAAACAACAATAATTGAAATACAGACATGGCTATAAATTACGTTGCTTGTAAAGCAACGCCAATTATAAATTGTAGTCTATTATTACATATATATAACAATATATAACAACTAAATTATGTAAATTATGGCAAGAAAAATACAGTGTAGATCACGTGGCCAAATTCGTATTATTGGTGGAAAATGGCGAGGACGTAAATTACCTATTTTTAATAGTGATGGTTTGCGTCCAACAACAGATAGAATCAGAGAAACTTTGTTTAATTGGTTAATGCCTGTTATTCAAGAGGCTCGCTGTCTTGATTGTTTTTCTGGTAGTGGCGCTTTAGCTATTGAAGCACTTTCTCGCTATGCTGCTTCAGCTACCTTAATTGAGTTAAAGCGCTTTATCGCAACACAACTTATGGCTAATCTAGCTAAATTAGAGGAAAAAAATGCGCAAGTGATTAATAGAAATATATTAGGCTATTTAGCACAAGCAGCCAGCACAGACTATGATATCATTTTTCTTGATCCACCTTTTCGCAAGGGTTTTTTGCAACAAACAGCTGTGCTATTAGAGAAGAATGCTTGGTTAAGCAAAAATTGTTGGATTTATATTGAAACAGAAATAGAAGCTAATTTAGCCATGTTACCCAAAAATTGGCAGCTTTATCGTAAAAAAATTGCCGGCCAAATCGCTTATTGTCTTTATATTCGTCATCAATAAATAAGAAGGAAATATTATTTTTTTAATTTTTCGGAAATTATTAATGCTTTTTATTTTGTGGATTTATGATATTTGATTTTATCAATTCATTTCCAAAGCCATTAAGATGTAATATTGATGTAGTAATAATATGTATTATTTTTATACAAGGCATTTTTGGAAGTTGGTTTCATAAAAACAGAAAAAGCATCCTAGTTAAGTTATTAGAAAATCTGGTGTGTATTGGGTCAGTCTATCTAGTTACGCTAGATTAGTAGTTTTTGAATTTATTTTTCATCCTTAAGTCAGATGTTATTTACCTTATCATCGTGCTCAGAAGGTCAAAGATCCACCATTCCTTAGTTGGTTCTAGCTTTTTTGATCAAACTATAGCAGCTTAAAATGGCATTAAAAGTGGGGGTTTTCTTAAACTACACAGTTTTTTTTAGCGATTTAGCGTTTAATAGCTTGACTGTCTCATAAGCCGATTCAATCGAATTTGTAGTTCTTATTGACGCCAAGTGCTCAGTGCACTAACTGGACTAGTAGAAAAATTCCAGTAGTTCTTCTCGATCTTTCTTTCTTCTTCACCTTCTTCATCTATCCAGGATGCACTTAGCTGAAAACCTTGCCAACAAAATATTAATGGCATTATTAGCAGCATCATGGCTTTCTTGTAGCTAGATATTCCCAAGCCAGCCTTAACTTTTTATTGCATGCATTTTGGTATGAAGCTAGAACATTAGCTGTTTTATATGCCCAACCTTGTTGTTGCTTCGTGTCCATGCATATCTTTATCATTGCATTCCAAAAACTAAGAGTACTGTATCCAGTAGTAAGCCTAGGTACGGTTAAAGCCACCTTGCCATCAGGCTATTGAAAAGATCTAGCTA
>JBHEQW010000100.1:0-7498 GCA_046530935.1 Arsenophonus sp. | reverse complement strand
TGTGAATTTTTAGTTGTAATAATGCCTAGTTCAGTTTATTGAAAATCATTTTCTATAAAACTAGTAATGCACTTATTATATGGCTTATATGGCGCGCTTAGCACTAATTTTATATTAAATAAACTTGGCTTTTCTCTAGGTCTCTGAAGTTGGTACCATTAATAAAACTTTTAGACTATTTGTAACTATTCTTGGCGTTTTATATGATGTTTAAGTTTATGCAATAAATATCTTTATTAAAAACCTTGTTATTTTCGATATTTTACATGCTATTTCTAATTTTATTTATTGGTTTTTAGCAGTAACAGCTGCTAAAATTGATACAAGCAGTGGCTTTATTTTTATTGAAAACATCTTCTCTGGCATTGTAGAATATAAAGTAAAGTGCTGGTTTTTTATCACATCACTTATAACGCTTTCTAATCATTCTCTTTCTTAGAACTTAATTTCCTTGCTGTCGCCATTAACTGATATTATGTTGGTTTATGTTAGAGAACTATGGCAACTGTGCTTCGTAAGTAAATATACTTTACCAGATTTTTATCTTGTTTCTATCATTATTTCCTTGCCGAGCATTTTATTATTGATATACAAACAATCTTTATTTGATATTCAAACAAACAAGGCAATTTATATATTGATCTTATTTTAAGCAATCCTATAAATTAACTATTATGTATTTAGCCATATCTCATTTTATTAGGTATATTTATATTATTATTTAATAATAGTTATAAATTATTTATTTTGCAGGCAAAATAAATTTATTTATACAACCGATTAAACTATGCTTTTAAATATTAATTAATGAAAATTAACAATACAAATTATTATAATTTGTATTGTTAATTTTATTTTATTCAGGATCATGCATTATCTAGCGCGATAAATTAAATTAAAATTTAAAAATAATGAAATAATAAAGATTATTATATCTATAAAATATAAACACTTATATCAAAAATATTTATTATTTATTGTTATCAAATAATTATTAATACAGAGTGATCTGTATCAGCTATCAATAGAATCCTATTTCTATTTATAAAAATAAATTTTCATTTCACTAAGTTATTAGTAAATCCAATGTATGAAAGTTATCTTTCATTAGAATCTAATGTTTTATGAAACTCTTCTGCATCCTTAAATTTAACATTATTTACAAAAACAGAGTCTCTCACCAAGATTAAATCCATTTAATTGGTTTTTGGTTTTTTGAGCAGACTTAAGCAGGTAAAATACTATTGAAATGATTGTTTTTCTTAAACTATACTTCTTCAAGTATCGCCTTCGTGTAACTCACTATCAAAAAAGCTGATTCAATCAGATTCGTTATTCTTATTAATGCTCAGGTGCACTGACTGGAAATCATGAATGGCAGTAAGTTTTTTCGATCTTTCTTCAGATATTTCATCGCTGCAGTATACTTAGCTGAAAAGTTTGCCAACAAAATATCAATGGTTTTATTAGCAGCAATCGCGCCTCAGTATTAACTTTCAGTTATATCCATTTTTATGGAATAAAGGAAGGACATTAACTGTTTTATATGCTAAAGAGCTTTAGTGCTGCGTGTCTAGATGGATATCTTTGCCCTTGCATTTTAAAAAGCAAGACCAGCATAATCTCCCTAACAATCCATTGTAAATATTGTTAGGAAGTACGTCATAACAACCTATTGAGAAATTAGGCAAAGTTTATTTATGATTCTAGATAAATATCTTTGCTAGCAAAGAGCTTCTTAGATCCATGCTAAGTTAAGATGGTCAGTGACGTTGATAATGATCAGCAGGCAAAGGAGATCATTTTAGCTAATAGAATTGTCTATGCCATTTGGAAGAAATAAATGTAGCGCGTATCGCTTAAATCACGTAGCCAGCATTTACTGTCTATTCAAGCTATTCCTGCTTCAGTCTTATGATGGTACTGCAATAAAAGACAATGTACTTTTTCAGTAAGAAACGTTCATGGCTTAGTAAAAATCATCGGTTGGATATGATGGCTCGTAGGTAGAGCCATGCTAGCAATTTTCAATGTTTTTTATGCGCTTTAGATAAGGCGGTAGCAACATGAGCTTATTAAAGCATATTCTATTGCCTCTGCGATCCTCCTCATGCCCTTAGGAACTTTAATTTTAATGTCGTCAATAGCAGTCTGTATGGTTTTCTGTGCTAAATAACTGTTATGGATGATTTTATGAAATAGATCATATGTAATATCTGACTTCTTGTATACCTGTAGAGTAGGTTTTTTATCTAATATCATCTCTATGATTGTTAAAATAATTCACAAAATTAATTAGCAAGATACATACCATGACTGAAATCAAATACTCAAGAAATTAAAATAACTTATTTTTATTCCTGATGTGATGATCATACAGATAATGCGGTAAAAAACAAGAACATTTACATGAAAAATAAAATGACTGTTGTAATAATGCTAGCAGCTGCGTTGATTAGTTGGTAGCGCACTATCTACTAATAATATAAACATATTGTGTGAATCAGAACCAAAGGTTATTAAAAAAGTCAAGTTTTCTTCGTTATTTATAGGATCTGAAGGAACCTTGAAAAAGGCGGTTAAAAACAAGAATGACAAATTTCTTTTTTAGAAAGATCTGGTACCTGCGCGTTAAGTAGTGATATTCATTGACTCCTGGTGTGGAGATTTTCGAATATCTTAAAAGATAAAACCACTTGTATTGAAACCAATCTATATGAAACCAATAAATATATATTTAATATCATAAAGTAGATACCACATAAACGCTTTAGTGAACTTTTTTCAATCCTGGATTTTTTTACTTAGAACGCTTGATCGTGGCCTAAATTTGTACATGATAGAACAGTTATTGCAGATATTGCTGAGCATTCCTGTAGATATTAAAGAACTTTAGAGAATTGCAAATTCTCTTAAAAATAAAGAAAAATCTAGTGGTTATATTTACTCTACATAAAATTTAGTTATATTCTAAATGATGGAATACAAAAAATTGCTAGTACCAATTCTGTGTTAGCTTTGGTTGTGTATTTGCAATTGATGTAGATTAAAAATTAATAATCAAGCCTGTTAGGCTACTTTAAATTGGGTATATTTTAAATATAAAAACAGCAAAAAACATCACCACTGACAGATAAAAATTAGATGATATTCTAGTAAGAAATAGAGGCAGATACTATATTGATTGCATGCAAAAAGGAGCTTCCTTACAGGTAAGGAAGCGCTTTCTTATTTTAATTGTTAATTTTTAAAATAAATTTTCCATTATCTTTTTATCTTTCAAGAACTTTTTATTTAGTTTTGCTAAACTTTAAATTGCCTGAATAACAAAAGTTTCAGCTAGTTTTTTATATTATCCTGGTGTGAGTTATTTTAAGTTTCCATCACTAATCGAAGTTTTTTCATGGCATTTTTTTCTAATTGACGAACACGTTCAGCAGATACACGATATTTATCGGCTAAATCCTGTAAAGTGGTTTTGTTTTCTTCATCAAGCCAACGAGCACGAATGATATCATGACTGCGCTCATCTAATGTAGATAATGCTTGCATTAATTTATCAGTGGCATGGTTTTCCCAATTATCTTCCTCAATGCTATCAGCAAAATCAGAAGATTTATCCTGTAGATATAAAATCGGAGCAATAGTCGTATTTTCAGCATTATCATCATCGTCATTTATGTCGAATGCCATATCTTGTGCGGCCATTCGCGATTCCATTTCACGAACATCCTTGCTGGTTACACCTAACTCCTTGGCAACCATGTCAACTTCAATTTGATTAAACCATCCAATGCGTTTCTTATTCTTACGTAAATTAAAAAAAAGCTTACGTTGAGCTTTAGTAGTTGCAACTTTAACTATTCGCCAATTCCGCAATACATATTCATGAATTTCAGCTTTGATCCAATGAACGGCAAATGAAACTAAACGTACGCCAATTTCAGGATTAAAACGACGAACAGCTTTCATTAGACCAATGTTACCTTCCTGGATCAAGTCAGCTTGTGCTAATCCATAACCTGAATAATTACGTGCAATATGAATAACAAAACGCAAATGAGAAAGTATAAGATGTTTAGCCGCATTTAAATCACCATGATAATGCAGCCGTTTTGCATATTCTTTTTCTTCCTCTGCGGTTAGCATCGGATAAGCATTAGCTGATCGAACATAAGCTTCAATGCTGCCTTGTGGAATTAATGCTAATGATTGCATATCTTTGCTCATTAATATCCTCTTTGAAGTTAATTAACTAAGAGTTAATTTTAAATAAAAAGCTTATATTTGAGTAGATTCCATTGCTCAGAATTAATTTGATATCAAATAGTTTGTGACTGGTTGGCATCTAAGCAAATTTCCTTGACTTAATTACATTGAAGTTTTAACTTCTATACTTTTATAGGTATAGAAGTATAGAATTGATCATCCAAATTACTTTTTTCTTTAAAGAAAAATCGCTCTGGCATGAAAAAACATCTTAAGTGTTAGCTGTAAGCAACAAACTTGTTAACCAGCCAATCATAGCGGCAATCAGTATGATTAATAATAGCTCATATCATAAAAATCATTGAATATGAAATGTAGTATAAAATATAGCCGTTATTTGTGTATTGATACTGATAAATTACGATGCCAATAATAATGAAGAAAGCATTAATGAGAGTAAAATGCTAAAGAGTCCGTGTATGATACCATCATTTAAGAAATGGACGTATAAAAATCATCTGTTGCTACAATTTAGTTTATGATATTAATCGTATCCATTTGTGCAAAATATTTAATCGTATAGTATTAGCAATTACTAAAAACACAGTCATGACCATAAATATTAATCAGCATTACAATTTTCCAAATTAGACTGGTTAATACAGGTAAAATAGTAAACCAACTCTCATCCATGAGAGCATCTTAAATTCTTGCTAATTGACCTGCTTTATTACACATTACACAGGTCTATCAATGGATCTAAAATTTAGCGATTAATTTTAAGCGTGAGAATTGCTAATGTTAGTAAAGGATTTTCTTTTAACAGGGCTAATGCCGTGTCTAATCCAATCATGACCAATTGTAGAACTAAATCATGGCTTCTTCTATTGATAGCGAATTAATACTCTTAACACCATTTAATTCTTTAAGTTCAATGACTTATCTAAATAAATTATTAATTTGTGTGTGGGATATCATTGTTCTACCGCTTGATGCTTAGGAAATTAAATTACAATTTTATTAAATATCAAAAGCCATTTATTATCCATAATTGCTAAAAGTAGATAAAATAGATTTGTTGAGTTTATTATAAGGTAAAACCTCATTAGATAGTATGATTTTTTAACCTCACACCATAATGTTAGAAACATTAACCATAGGTTTTATTCATTAACCATTGTTTTTTCCATTTGATGTTTTTTTAAAAACAATTCCATTACCTGTTTGCCAACATTCTTCTACTTGTGGTTTCTTGTATTTTTTACAGACCCTCATCTCCAACAGTTAATACACTTAAGGCAATAATGTTCTTTGTTTTCAATTCAATAAGAAGCATAGTAACAGATTACTTTAAATGCCTGGATGAAAATATGGCTGATATGATTTCTGATCATCTCTTATATTGCGTTAGTGTATTCTGCTCTAATGTTGTTGAGTTTATGGCTACTCATAATATAATTATGAGGCCAATACACACCAGCGCTCGCTTCTAATGCAGCAGAACAGTTTTAATGCGGATACAGGCGAAAGTTTAAGATGATAATTGGTTAAAGCATTTCATATATATGAAACGCTCATTTTGTCTTTTATAGCAAAGACCACTTTTCAGTAACGTCAGCACTATAACTCAGGATAACTCTGCCACTGGATTCCTGTCGAAAATATGTCACCATGGCATTGAGTTATTGAGCAGCACTGTGTAAAGCAAAAGAAGACCACAATCTCACAATACATTGTTTTGATGTGCAGGCTGTATAGATAGTGGCATGCCGGCTTGCCACTGGTGTGTGCACACCCACACCCCAAGCATGTCCTTAAATATCCTCTTGAGTCGTAGCTAGTTTTTATTAAAAAACCATAAAGAAGATGGGATGATATAGTGGAGTAATGTATTGTCAGTCGTAATTGGATAAAATCTGAACTAGATGGTGCTAAGTGCTGCTTCATGGCTTTGAAACTATATGAACTGCATGTTTTTGATTTATAGGGTTGCGAGAAAAAACGACAGTTGTAATATTCAAAATAAGATGGAGAGAAGTGGCGCGTCTCTGATTATAGCTTAATTGGTATAAAGTGCCGCAAGCAAGCATACACTCTACAGATAGAGGCATTTAGGAACTGACAATTTCAACGTATTTTACAAGAAATTTATTCTAACCATTGTCAATTGTAACAAGCAGTTTAATATGGCCCATGAGTATATGTTAGAGTAAATTACTCTTATGGTCTCTTTTGCTACTAAAGAAAAAATGGTTATTTTGTTTGCATTCGTTAGGTCTGTCATCCTAGTTATTTCTGTATTTCTACAATAAAGTAAAAGAAACGGTGGATAATCTATCGTTCAAGATACATAATGAATTCATTGGCATCTATATTTTCAGATGCCTCCTTAGTGCACTCGTATCTAGCGTCATCAGCTTGGCCTAGATCGTGCTTAAAACCAGTGATAATCGTCACTGTAGGCGGATGTATAATACTGATATAGAGAAAAAGTTAATGGCGAGTTCGAGTTCAGATATAATGCTGTATATCCTCTTTTTTGTGTCATGAAAAATTCAGTTTGCTTACAGCATAATCACTTTATAGTTATAAAGAAGATCTTCATAGTTATAAAGAAGATCTTCATAAAGTAATTATTATAAACAAGCGGTGTAATACAAGCATTACTTCTAGGAAGATGGTATGTTTTTTTGAATAATTAAGATTTAACTTAAAACTAATCTTTTCATAGATTGCAATGAAGTTTTACTACCAAATACCAATTTGAAGTAATTCCTGATTATACAGTCAAACATATCGATGAAAACTATCTCAAGCTATTGACTAGAACTGAAATTATGGATTTTTGAGGCCAATCTTCTATGTATTTATTAAATAGCTCAACCATGCCGTTCGTTTGAAGATGCATAGGCTGGATAAGAGTCGCTGTTCTATATAACGCTATCTGCAGAATAGATTTAATTTATCTTTATTATGTGGCTAATTCTTTTCGAAGACCAAAAAGCAGTCTGTAAATTCTTTGTTATTGTCTGTAAGTACCCAATGTATAGCCATTGGGTATACTCGGTTAAGGAATCAGGTAAGAAGCGTCGAGCATTAGTTGCTGTCTTAGTATTATTAAAGATAGATATAACCAATTTATTGCTATGTAAGCGATATTTATGCCTATAAAAAGATGACGTCATGAAGTTTTATTTTGTATTTACAAAACACATTTCATATTTAGGTTAGATAAAACCACTAAACTAATAGTTTTTAAACGCTTTATACTTCGGGTTACATAAAGCTC
>JBHEQW010000099.1:0-7315 GCA_046530935.1 Arsenophonus sp. | reverse complement strand
TATATATAGCCTTTTATCTTGACTTATTAGCAAATCTTATGTATGTCTATAAGTGTTGCGCCACCTTCCAGCTATGAGGCTTCTCGTAAATCTGTTCTGCATACTTAAATTAGATGTTGTTTAGCAGCAGTGTCAAGATTAGATAAATCCACTTATCCGGTTCTAACTTCTTCATAGCTGCATGTGATGCTTTTTATGAAAAACTTGCCAATAAAACATAAAAGGATTTATTAGCGGCATCGCGGCTCTCTGCTAGCCATACCTACCGATCAGCTAAGCTTTGAGTTTTGGTTGCGTGCTTTTTGTGGAGTTACTGAAAGACATTAAGTGTTTCGTATACGCAACAGCGCTAGTGCTGCGTGTTTCTGCAATAATATCTTTGCTATTGCATTACAAAAATTAATGGCGTCATTTCTCGTAATAATCCTTGGAGATGCGATTAAGCAACTCGCTTGTAGGCCATTCAGGAGTTGTGCCCAGTTTTGCTTTTGGGTCTCAATAAGTATTTTCGAGTGCAATTGATAGTTTATTACGTCCATGTTCAGTGACGACGATATAGCATAAACAGTTCTGTCAGGGATAAGCAGCTAGTAAAGTCGATCATCTCCCCTGCATGGATATATATGCTATCAACGAAGAAATAAGAGTAGAGTGTATCGGTTAAAAATCATGCAGGTAAAAGCACCATCTGTGCTATTCAAGGTGTTTGTGTTTTAGTTTTCTGATGCTTCTCTCAGAGAAAGACGATATTTTTTACACGATTCAGGATAAGCTGCTACTAAAAGCAGCTGTTTAATGATATTCTCTTTTCTGCTTCAATCCACTTGATCTTAGGCGCTTTAATCTCAACATCGACTATACCAGTCTGTGTATAGTTCGCTGTAAAAAATAATCGTTATGGACATGGACTACGATACATGGATTAAAGTTTACAAAAGGCAGTGTTCAGAATCTTGTCGTAGGATGGCTTTGAACTTAACTTACTTTTAAGTTAAGTTAATCAGTTGCCTGGCAACATTACGGATGTGCGGATGGGTTCATGTAAGAGATAACATATAAAACCCGGTTTCGCAGATATTTATATGTAATGTAGATTTTATGATATATCATCTCTTTATTCTTGAAATCATTCAAGAAATCAATTAGCAGGACACCACAGGATCCCTGAAATTCCCAGAAGATACACCTCAAAAATTACTGTAACTTTCAGTTGTTCAAGAAACCAAAAAAAATCAAATACAAGATATTTTTTATTTTTTATTTTAAATGATTTAAGTAAATATTAAGTAAAAATTCGAATATGTCAACTTATTTAGCAGATATGATTAAAGCTTATCGTAAAAATTACGGCGGAAGAACTCATAAGTTAGTAAATAAAAAATTAGCAATTTCATTAACCAATTGGCATAAAAAACTCCATTAAAATATCAGGCAGAGTGAATAGTAAAATTAATTATTGTAGATGCATCAAGATCACTGGTGCTTACTGTGCGTCAAATTCTTTAGTTTTGGCAATACAGAAATTTTGACTGTAGAAAACGTGACACCCATGCTTTTACAAAGCACTAATAATTGAGATGTTAATATAACCATTCATCCATAACTAAAATTTTAGTTATCAGTTATTTTTTTCTTTAAAATCTCTCGAAATTTTGCTTGAACATATATTCAAACAATTGAAAAATTCGATTTTGTAATTGAACTTGCTCAACTATTATTAACAACGCATATGCCGTCATTATTCATGTTAATAGAGAATTTTTTGCGAAAAATAGAGCATCAAGATTAAATTCAAGAGAATGCCACTGCTATCTTTCTTATCTATCTTACATAATTAGGAGATTAATATGTGAAATTAAATAATTTTCAATAAATGCAATAAAGAGTATCAAACAATTTTTCTTTACTAGAGAAAGAAAAGATGATCTGCTGTTTTAGATACAGCAACATAATTTTGCAAGTTAGCCGTCTTAATTCATTGAGTGCAATCACTCGTTTACAACATCTATGCAAATAGATGCAAATATTTTCTTGCGCATGTTTTTTTATTTGTTATTTTTATTCCTACTATTAACGAAATAAGACCACTAATAAAATGATAAAACAAACTACGCAATCTTTATTTTTCATCATTTTAATGCATAAAATTTAATAAATTTATAATATGACATAAATAACAAGATTATTAATGACGTCCTGAATGACCAAAGCCCCCACTACCACGTTTTGTTGTTTTAAAATCTTGTACCAGCTCAAACTCAGCTTGAACAATTGGTACAAAAACCATTTGTGCTATACGTTCACCAGGTTCAATAGTGAAACTTATATCGCAACGATTCCATACAGAAACCTTCAATTCACCTTGATAATCAGAATCAATTAAACCAACTAAATTTCCCAACACAACACCATGTCTATGCCCTAAGTCTGAACGAGGAAGAATAATTGCAGCTAATTGTTGATCTGCAATATGTACTGCCAATCCTGTAGGTAATAGCATAGTTTTACCAGGTTCTAATTGAATACATTGATCTAAGCAAGCTCGCAGAGCTAAACCAGCAGATCCTTCTGTAGAATAAGTTGGCAAAGGAAATTTATATCCTATACGAGGATCAATAATTTTAATATCTATTTTTTTCTTCATAACATTGAAATATCTCATCGAGTAAACTGGTGGCCAAGCACTAATTTATAATTATGCCATAAATATATCTCTTTAGATTCAAAAAATAAATTTAATCACTCCATCATGAATTAAATTCATGACCATGTAATGAAATATCATTTACACAAATAAGATCTAGATTTTTTATATATCCTTATTCCTAGCATAGGATGCTTAAAATTTTTGTATATTTGGTAAAATTCAACCACATAATGACTATTATTAGTAAATTTATAAATACTTGCCACAATATCAGTATTCTTTGGCAATGTCAGAGCTAATTTCAATAGCATGCTTTTTAATTTTTTCTTTTGTAAACTATTTTTCTCGATAATCAGAAATTGCAGCATATACAAAAATTTTTTTGTTTATCAATTATGTTATGTACTTGAGTGCATATTTCAACCGCGTTGACACAACATTAATATGGTTAAAGGCCTGTTAGTGTTGATAAATTAACTTAACCAGTAAGTAAATGTTATGTTAGCACTTCGCTCTTGAGGCGATTGAGTTATCGAAAAAGGCATTTTTGCCATAACTATGATTAATCACAAAATGAACTTGATCGATTTCTTCTTTGTTTACAAACACTCTAACCACCACAGAGGTAATTTCTAAATAACAAGTTTAGCATGTCTTGCTTATGCTAAAAATTATTTCTAGCTAACTCAACAATAACTAATAGATTTGACATTTAATAGAATCAAAAATTAAAACATTGCTCTCTCTTTAAGTATTACAATGCTTTACTATGTTAAATAGTAACGCGATATATATCTTTGATATATATGCTAATTCATTGCTGGCACGAGACAGCTATTTTTGCCTTTGAAGCTAAACAGACCCTTCTCAATAGATTATTAGCCATATAAATAGATAAACTAGCAAGAAAATTTGCAATTCTGGCGCTAAAATAATTAAATCTACTAATTTAGCCTAATTCAATATAACTACATTTGCAGACTATATGATGCAGGATCCAACAAATAATCAGGAATTTGGATAACAAAAAGCCTGTAGCGTTCAACTATGCAATGAAAGATTTGCTAGTATTCGTCATTATTAATTACTAGATTACGTATAATTGCACCATCATCACGTAAACGACAAACTAATTGTTTTATTCAGGATGATTATATGGACCCTTGTCGCACAGCTATATTCATGGCAAGAGTCCTACTATGGATATAGTATATGGAAAATATCATGATGATGAGATTTTATCGTCATGTTACACTACAACATCTAAAATTAGAGCCGCTCTTGATGCAAGAAAATAGTCTTTGTTTATTTTTGTTAAGGGTTATGCCATATCAGAACTTATCGTTGTTAAATATCAAAACAAGATGATGGTAATGATTACCAATCTTAGAAAGATTGGTGTTATAAATTCTTTATACTGCATGAAAGATTTCTAGCAATATAGGTTATCATGAAAAAAATAGTCATATAGATCGAAGAGACTCTCTCATCACTTTATCCCAATAAAAAGCTGCATATCATTATCTGGATCGGAGGAAATCTGTTGAATGATGTCGATTCATGTATTAAAGCAACTCATTCTACTTTTTATCCTGCTCGCTCTTTTATGGCTAGCCTGGTATCTGCTGGTGTGTGGACATTCTATTATTACATCGATATCATTGCAAAATTCCGATGCTAGAAAAAGATTTAATAATTTTACTGAAAATCCTTTATTGAAACTACATTACAATGATAAATGATTTAGTTATTTACGATGTATGTTGAATAGTTGACTTTATAGGAGTCATCGAAATAAACATGGACTAATTTGAAAACAGTGTTTTAGAATATGCCCGTCAGTGCTTTTTTTCTTTATCGGCGATAGCTAAGATACATGCACTAAATGCTATTCTTAAAGTAGACGAAATATTTTTCTATGAATTCTTTAAAGGGCAGAGTTATATCCTAAAGATATGAAAGCTAGAAGATCCGTAGGAGAATGGAGAAGATAAAATGAAAGAACAAATCGCGTTCTTAATTTCCTTATATTGACCTCATCTAAGCGATGATATTTTTGAAAAGTTTAATGTAGAATTGGTTAGCTGTTTTATTTAATCTGATCATAGATAAAGAGTCCGTCCTTTCTTCAGATAGATCTAAATGGTATGAAATTTTTGCCTACAATGATGAAATTAGTCAGCATAGCCTAATAAGGCTAGATAATTAGAGAATTATTAGTAAGGAATTCTATATTCATACTGTGAATGCTTATATCAGCTAATTAAAAGGATCTCTGATTAGATTCCATGGTCTATACAGAGAGCCGTTTTATTTACTGAATTATTTGCTTTGAAGAAAGTTTTTTTGAAAGTATAAGAATTAAAATACATATGGGGCTACAAAATTTATCTGAAAGAAAAGCAATAACATTTGCTAACATTAGGAAGCTAATGGGACCCACACATCTATATTACCAATCGTTTGCCGGACGATTCTGTTGCCTGCTCAAAAACCCGTGGTTTTTATGTAAAAATATTTTCCAAATCTCACTGATCTACTAACAGTTATAAGTAAATTCATAAACTCGGTTGTGTCTTGATCTGGAGTAGATCGCTGTTTATGGAGGAAGGTGGTGAATTTATGTGAAATAAGGCTAAGTTAATCGACTAATAATTATTTCTTGAATGCGAGCAATATCAGATAAGATATTCCATGGTCCTACAGATGGTAGCTGATCAATATTTCTTACAAACAGTAAAGTTAAATGATTAGGTAATGCGCGTAATAATTTATTCATCAATACAATATTAATTATTGAGAATTCATCAACAACTAGTAATTTAATATTAATTGTTTTGTCAGCATTGTGTTTAAAATTAAATTTTAATGGATCAAAATCTAGAAGACAATGAAATGCTACTGGCATTTTCTTTAGTTAATTTACTCAATCGTTTAGCATTTTGTCCTGTTGGTGCACAAAGCGTTGATTTTATCCATTTAGTTTTTAAAATACGTAAGATAATGTTAATCACCGTGGTCTTTCAAACATCATGGGAATTGGCCATACTGTTATGAGACTAGCCTTGCTTTTTAATGTTTTTTTGATGCCACTCTTTTGCGCATGGGATAACGTTATTTTATGTTGTTTCTCGACAAATATAATAGTTTTTTCCAGTGCTATATTCTATTATAGAAGTTTTTCAAAAATTAACCGCTTTAAAAGTCAATGATGATAAAAGCATCTAGATTTGATTTTCAACCGATTGTAAAACAATCAAGCGTTCTGTTAATTTAATTTCAATTGATTGGCGTATAATGGTCTGAATGAATATTCAGTAATCGATTGGTTTTGTTAATTGATCTCTCTTGTTCTTATGCACAATGACCATGATTAGACAATTCATGTAAAATATGACGGATACTGGATTGAGCACGAATCAGAGATTGTGTATCAAGGTCTATGTTTTATACGGCTTGACAAGCTGTTTTAAACCAAATGCTATAGATATTAATCTATAGTTAACAAGGATTTTTACGTATTTTAAAAATTGCCGATTCACCGTAGGTTTTATATATATGAATATAGCTATTGTGGTTCTGATACCATGAGATTGTAAGAAACCAGTTATTTCCATGAGCACTTTTTGTTATTCTTAATCAGAACCAATTTTTTCCTCTCGTTTTTTCCTAATGCCTTTAACTTCAAATGATTTATCAAGGTTATATTCAATAATATTAAAAACATTTACGCCAAAGGATTTGATAAGTTGTTTGGCAAAAATGGAGCCTATCTCTTTGAACATGCCTGAACATAGATATTTTTTTATGCTTTCCAGAGTTATAGGAACAATAGTTTTTATATGATGGGTTTTAAACTGTACCCCATAATTAATGTCGTTAAGTCAGATAACTAATACATTGAATATATTCCATAGCAGTAATAGGAGAGGTATTATCAGTTACAGCAATTAAATCTTTATGTGCAAAAATCTTGGGTCTAATAACAAAAAATCCGGATCTCTAACTATGAAAAATGACGTGTTCAACAACATATTTAAGGAATTGCGCTGATTGAAATTGACTGTTTTCATAAACTATCTGAAGTGAAATATAATTAAAAATTAGCCTTTAGAATTTTTGCTTATTTTATAAATATTAAGCTATACAAAATGTAGAGACAACAAAAGCTAAATGGATAAAAGTTTATTAGTAAATTTGATGTCTGATGGTTAGATTCCATCAGCTAGGATAGATACTTCGTAAATTTATTCTCCATGCTTAAATTGAAGATTTTTTACCAACATGATTAAAAAAGGATAAATTCATTATCCAGTTTTAGCTTTTCTGACCAGATTCTAGCAGGTTAAATTGGATTGAAAGATTTTTTTCTTGAAACACAGTTCTTCGCACTTAGTATTTATCGTTCTTATTTGATGCCAACTACTCTGATGATGGGAAGTGCTAGAATGCCAGTAGTTTTTCTGGATTTGATCTTTTTCCAACTTCTTCATCGCTTAAGGATACACTCTTCGCTGAAAATATTACTAAGAAAACATCAAGTGGATGAGTTTATTAGCGGCATTGCGATTCTCTGCTAGCTAGATCTCCAGTAGTTCAACATTAACTTTTGTTTTGACATTTTTTTTGAATGAGGCAAGCAGATTACTATTTTATCTGTACACAACA
>JBHEQW010000098.1:0-13830 GCA_046530935.1 Arsenophonus sp. | reverse complement strand
TATTTAGATTAAAAAATCTTCTATTTTTTTACCATATTTTTCTATTGCTTGTTTTATGATAGCTGGTGTACGACCTTGACCAGTCCAGGTTTTAATTTCACCATTTTCATCTTTATATTGATATTTAGCAGGTCTTGCTGCTCGTTTAATGCGGCTAGATATTTTTGATGGAGTTTTTGCAGTAACTAGATCATCTAGACTGAGTCCTTCTCCTTCTAGCAATTTAAGATATTTTACAATTTTTTGACTATGAGCTTCTAATTGTGCTCTTACTTTATTTTCGTTTTCACGACGCTCATCTACAACAGTATTGAGTTTATCATTTATTTCTTGCAATGATTCTAACGATATTTCTCTTGCTATCGCACGTAAGGTACGAATGTTATTTAATGATTTTAAATATTTCAATGAATCGCTCATTTTTTTAGGCTCGAATTAAATTGAATGTTGGCTAATGTTTGCTAATAATAGAATGCTATTCTATTTTCTGCAATAGTTAAGTTATAAAATAAAGTTAAATTTATGTTTTTTTAACCTTAATTTTCTTTGCAAAAATAATATAAGCTTTTGTTTGAAAATATTATATATATCATTATCTATCTTAGATACTTAAAAACCTATATAAAATGATAGTATTGCCTTTAGATTTAAATTGTATTAAGGTATAAAAACTATGTTTTTTTATTTTTATTTAACTTTATGGCATGTAATATAAACTGAATTAAAATTTAATTTTTGAAAAAGAGTTTGTTTATTAAGTTTTTATTGAGTTATTAGTAATAGGTAATAAAGTCTTATAATAAATATTAGTTATTAATAATGCTTATTTATTACATATTTTATTAAAATAAATATGTTGTTTGTAGAGAATGAGATTTAACCATACTAATTTTTTATAACTATAAACTTTACTAAAAATCTGTTATGTTAGTTATCAGCATTTCAATCAAATGAAATAAAAAATAATGTTTGATAATCTATCTGATTACCTTTTAAACTCCTTGTTTAAATAAGCAAGAAGAACAAGCTAACTCATCAACTTTATTTCTATAATTTACCAATGAATGGTAGTGAATTAACTTCACTACTTCACTACTTCACTACTTCAGTCTCTATATAATTATAATGACCTGTGGGGATGAATACATTTATTTTTACTCATTTGGAATTATTAGCAAATCTGTGGTATGATGATTATAGTTAGTGACGATACGCTTTGATGCTTTATGAACTTTTCTTTATCATTAAATTTGACATGTTGTTTGCCAACCACCATGCTCCCAGGATGTCAAACCACTTTAGCTACTATCCAGTTTTTATAAGTAGATATAAGCAGATTAAATAACATTTAAAAAGTCATTTTTAAAGTAATAATTTCTTAAGGAATTGTCTATTCGTAGACTTACTGTCGTAAAAGTAGATTCAATTGGATTCGTTATCCTTATTGATGTACAAGTACTCTTTGATAGAAAGTCGTAAAATACAAGCAATTCTTCTTAAATATTTCTTCAGCTTCTTAATTCCTGAAGGATACTTCGCTGGTAAACCTTAACAACAAAGCATCAAGGGCTTTATTAGCGGCATCGAAGCTTTCTTGGTAGACAGATCTTTCCAGCAGCTCAGCCTTAACTTTCTATTTCGTGTTTTTTTGTAGTAAAGCCAGCTTATTAGGTGTTTTTTGTTGAAAACAGTCTTGCTGTTGCGTGTCTTGGAATATCTTTGCTATTGTATTTCAAAAACTAATGCCAGCATCGCCAATAGCAAGCTTAGAAGATAAGGTTAAGTTACGTGCTAGCACCATATTTAAGAAGTTCTGCCAATTTCGCTTCTAACTTTTGATAAGCGTATTCAGCTACAAAGAACTCCTTCCTAAAGTTCATGATCACTTACGCCTATAATAATCAGTAGGCAAAGGTGATCTTCTTGTTTGACAGCACTGTATATGAGGTTATTCCATAAATAAAGATAGTACGTATTTCTTAAATCACAGCATTGATCAGCATTAATTTACCAGTTTCAAACCATTGTTCTTTTACTCTGTTGTGATAGGTGTAGTGCCCATAGAGACTATGTGCTTTTTCATCAATAGCTCCCCCACACAACAGAGCTTCGTGAAAATCACCACTGGATATGCCTAGCAGCTCTATAGCTATGCTAGCAACTTTTCGCAGCTTTTTACATGCTTCAGATAAGGCCGCAGGAACTATCTGTTGAAGCATATTCCGTTGTACCTGTGAATCCCTGATCGTAGGCAATTTAATCTAAAGATCGCCAATAACTACGATGTGTAGTTCGATGTAGCAAATAATCGTTACAAACTACGGCATTGTAGTATGACGCCTGTTAACAAGGCGATGTCAGAATGTTATAGCAGTATAGATTCTAAGTTCACACTCAAGACGTGTATCTATCAGAATTGCTTAGCGGCATTATGGATGAGTGGATGCAAGGGGTCACAGGTGCTATCTAGTTTCATAGATATATGTAGAATGAACTTTTCATGGCATATCATTTCCATTTTATTGAAATTATTTAGGAAATCAATTAGCAGGATAAGATCCTATCTCCTAGATCTCATATATCAGAAATAAGAATAACTCCTTAAATTGACATTTAATTGTTTTAATTGGTAATATTGCTTAAATAAAAAACTAAAATTGAATTAGTAGATTTATTATTTAAATAATCTAGCAATATTGTTATTGCCATATAAATATAAGTTAGCAACCATGGATATGTCTACGACATAATGAACAAGCTATTAATTTTTTAACGTTTAACATCATAATAACTTATCCTTTTTTTGTTAATAATTGATAAACAATTATTATGAAAAGTTCTTATTAATTTTAAATTCAGCTAATCTAAGTTCAAGGTTTGAAGTTTAACTACTACATCAATTTAACATTATTTGTAGCGAATTGGCATTAGCTAACCAATGTATTATCTTGTTTTTCAATAATGATTTCTTATTGTTAGGTAAATTCATTAGTATATTAATTTCATGGCTGGCTCCTTTTAGTTAAATGATTGGTTTCTTTTGTTGCCTGTAATTTTTAGTAGTTGATAATCCATTCCGTATTTGGATAATAATCCCAAGTTCTGTACTTAACTAGCTTCTAAAATTAATGCTGCTCCTTCTAGGTGGAAGGGCAATCTAATTGCTCATAGCATAGTTTAATTTCTTGGCAATAATCATTAAATTTCAAATATAATAAGTGTAAAAAGTTGTTGTTTGATCGCTGGATCATGGAGGCCATGATGATTAGTTAATGAAGGTATGGTATTGGTAATGTTGGTTTCAACAATCAAAGCATAGCATTGGATTGAGTTTGTTTATTAGAGATTTATCTAACATAAATATATTTTTCTTGTTATATAATTGCTACCAATGAGATGCAAATTAATATTTTTGTCCAGGCTAACGTTATAAACAGGATTAAAGATAATCTTTAGTCTGATTGGGAAATCAAATATTTTTTAGTCTAGAGAGATAATATATATACTCTACACTATTTTTCATTTCCGATTCACGAAATTTCTAATTACGAGTTTAATTGGTTAGCTGTTTTTTAATCATAGAGTATAGGACTTTCTATGTTTTCTATAAAAACGGTAACTGAATTTTAGTCACCGTTTTGCTAACTGAACAATTCGTGGATAATAATTTATTGTTTAGATATCACTTCTAGGAAGTGAGTATCTTCTTTTAAAGAGTTCAGGTTTAACCTGAACTAATTTTTTATGGGTTGCAATGGAATTTTACTACTAAATACTGATTGATGGGTAATTCCTAATTGTGCAGCTAAACTGCTATGCATATTAGTCTGTTTTTAAGCTCTTTACTAAAATTGAAATAATTGGCTTTGCAGCTCATCTTCTATGCAAGCATTAAATCGCTAAAGCATACCATTCTTTTGAAGATGCATCTGTTGCCTAAAATAGTGATCTATACTAAGCTTAAACTGCACACAAAAACGTCAGAATTCATGTTTTTTGTGGCTGAACGTTTTTGTGGCCTAAAAAGGCTGTCTGTAAATTCTTTATGATTGTCTGTAAGTACACAATATATAGGCTATTGGAGATGCTTGGTTAAGATCACAATAAGACACGTCTAGTATTGGCCTAGCACTTTGACTTGTAAAGACGGATAAAAACTTATCAAATTGCGTGATTTATACTTAGGAAAAGATCGCGTACTGAGGTTTCATTGGGCATTTTTAGAAGATATTTCATATTTTACGTGCAGATAAGACACAAGGCTCGTGGCTTTTTAATTCTTTATACTTAGACTTTCTGCCATTCTCTTGCCTTATTTTATGGAAATTTCTACATTTTGGCCTCTGAAAAAAGTAATTCAGGCTAGATCGAGATGCTATTGGGTTCAGGAATTTGCGTATTACTTATCAGCAGACCGTTGATAAGGAAGAAAAAACATTTTAGGAGAAAATGACTACTGTTTCATAAGTTAGCAACAGCGTTTTTGCCAAACAATAGGTAATATTCCTGTGATCATATCAACACCATTTTGTTTTTTCTTTTAACTATATTTATCAGTAGTTGTTTTCCAATAAGTATGAATATGGTTGTACGATTATGGTCTATATTAGAAATTATGAATTAAATACTTAAGTTAATTGAATTCAATTCAATCTATTCATTCTTATACTGAATCATTTGGAAATATTATAGAGAGCCTAAAAATTTACTTAACTATTTTTTTGTATTTTTTATTTAAATGAATATAAATTGCTAATTTAGCTAAAAAACCATACTATATTTTTGGATCTTATATTTAATTACATAGAAAATTATTGCCAGAGAAAGTTGATGAGATGAAACTATAAGTTGAAGTTATTAAAACGAATTAGTTACTCAGAAAACTTTCTCTATATTAGAGATGTTGCTAAATTACTTCAAATAAAAACTAAAATATTTTCCACATCCTTTACAAGGATGTAAGTAGATTTATTGTTGTGTTGTTTGGAAAATCTAGATCAGTTATCAGAATAAAATTAAACAAAATTTGACTTAGCATAAAAAGTAACTGTCGTTGCCAAAAATATTCTGATTCAGAAAAATTAAATGAGTAGATAAGAATTCGAGTTGTTATTATTTCTTATGTATTGGATTTTGGAAATGGTGCTGTATTCTGTTGATTGATTTTGTAAATAATTGCAAGAATATAGAGATGATATGTCCTGAAAAGTCTACATTACATGTATCCGCGAAATCAGATATTACATGTGATTCCTTATATATATGCACTTACCAGTAATTGTGCTAAGCGGCTGATAGCAATCGCCGGTGAGGATTATATCTTGAAGGTATGTTTGAAACAACCATAACCATAATAAGTGCCGTCTTGTTGATGTGGTGTGTCCGTATCACCCATGTCAGTTGTCCATAATGGTTATTTACTACAGAGAACTCATACAGACAGGTATGAGTGATGTTGAGGTTAAAGTAACTAAGATTATAGATGATATTGGCGTAGCGGCAACGTAATATGTTTCAACAGCTTATTACTATTGCCTTATCATAAGTATGCAAAAAGTGTCAAATAGTTACTCTATTATAAGTATACTACTGGAAAGGAATAATTAAAAGATAATGCTCACTACATCTGGCGGGCACACAGCTACCTGTTTTTATGTAAAAAGCATATTATATCTCTGATAAAGGCATAGTAAGATAAGAATGGGTTGAAGAGCACAGGCAATAGTTGCTTAGGTGATTTAAGCTATACGCGCTATGTTTATTTATTGGATGATAGCATATACAGTAAAGTTATGGAAGATGATCGCCTTTATATGCTGATCATTATCGGTGTTACTTTAGCATAGACGTAATGAGCTAGTTTCCATAGAATGTGCTTATAGAGAGTTCATAAGCTGAGTTGGTTTGAACTTATCAATGTCATGCGAGCTGGCAGAGATTAACCGTATCTCCCAGATTTGCTATGGGAGATGATAAGTGCAATTGATTTTTGGAATGCAATGACAAAGATATTCCTAGACACGCAGCAATAACTCTGTTGAACATAAGCCAGCTTAATATGCTGGCTTGACTTCTTAAATAGTATGCAACTAAAATTAAGACTTATCTGAGTAAGCTCTACGCTTAGCAGAGTAGCTGTAATCCTCTTAATAAAATCATTTGTGTTTTGTTTGCAAGGTTTTCAGGAAAGGATCCTGCATTGATGAAGAAGATGATGAAGGAAGATCTAGAAGAATTTCTGGCATTCTACAACTTTCCAGTCATATACACTGCACATCAATAAGAACTATAAATTCAATTGAATCGACTTTTTCGACAGTGAGTCTATGAAACTGACTCACGAATAACTGTGGTTAGATAAAATAACCAATTTAATTTTATTAAGATGCTGAAGTGTCTGCTCATAAAAACTTGAACTAGCTAATGGAATTTAGCTTGATGATCCTTGTAGTAACCAACCTTCAATTTAAGGATTGAAAACAGATTGATGAACTATCAAAACGTAACCTAGCATGACAGTCATACAGCAGATTTGCTAATAACTCATAAAATTTATGCTAAAATAACTTAACAAATTATCAGTTCTTATTACTGAATAATTTTAAAAAATCAAGATAGTGTGTGGGTAGTTTATCGTCAACATAAGAAAAATGTATACTTAGCAAGATGCAATAACAATGACGCTACCAAAAAAAATAAAAAAGTAATCGCTTTATGATCAACATTCATATTTAACAAATCATAGCTCTGATATAATAAAGCACGAATGCAATCATTCATGCTTTATTATTTGTTGTTGTGTAGGAATAAATTCATATGAATATGTGCGTTTTTCAAAAAGCTAAAAATTTTATAGTGATATAAGGTTTAATGAATTTTTAAATAAACATAATAAACATAAATGACGAAATTCTTTTAACTTATCATTTAGTAGCTTTTTTAAAATGTTTAGTCATGAGAATCAGTGCATTAATTAAAAGGACTAAGTGTTATTTGCCAAACAGAGAAAAAATAAATAGAAGATTTTATGAAATACTTAACTTTTCCTGTGTTTGTATATATTTATCAGTTATATAAAAATATCAACATGAAAGCTGATTGTTGTAATAAATCAAAAAAGAGGTTTAAACCATGTCAATTAAATTATGAGTCAATATCCGGTACTATGATTTCCTTTCGCCAAGCGGTAAACAAATTAGATAGAGCCTTAGCACAGCCGATAAATAATTAATACAATAACTACAGGATAAACTCAAATCTAATATTTGGGAAATTGAATGTCTAGGTAAAGAGGCAGAGTATCTCTTTGAATAAGAGAGTGTTTTTGTTGACTAAAGGAAAGCAACACAAGCAAATAATACAACATATCATATAAAGATAAAGGAAAAATTAAATTTTTGCTGTACTATTTTTAGGTCAAAAGATTAGTGAGATTACAAACAATGAATTTAAGGATATTATTTCAAGGATGAAATAATAGAAGAGGTAAAGTAGGTTTCTCATTGCAATCATTAAGGTATGCGAAATTTACTTTTATTCTTGTATTGATAAAAATAGCCTTAAATAAATTTGGAGGGTTAAATGCACTATATAAAAAATATTCTTTAGAGAATCAAGGAAGTAAGTGGATTACAAAATAGCAAGATTATGCCTTAATTAATAAGGCCGTTGATTATCTTAACCTTGTAATAACATTTGCGTTGGCCTATGGTTTACTAAGATCCAGATTCGAGAATTAGAATTCTCACTGCTTGATTTTGTTTGTAAAGTTGCATGGATTAATCTTGACCAGCCAAAAAATTTTTACGTAATTAGCGTTTCGCTCAATGAGACAATTTGTCAGATTATCCATGATCAAATAGATAGAGATATTAATCAATATTGTTTTATCATATGGCAAAAATTAAACGGCACTAATTGATATGTCACAAATAGGAACTAATGCTAAAAAGGGATTTAAGTAAGCTATGATAAAAGTAGAAATTGAAGGATTTAGATTTCATGATCTAAAGCATGATCTTTTAGCAAAGGTTCTTAATTCAATCCAGTTTGATGTGCTGTTATATCCGCATTGCAAGAGATTGCTTGTTGGAAAAGTATACAAATGATTTGAATGTGTAATTATTTATCGACTTAACATTTATAAAAGTATTATACAAACATTTGTATGACAGCACTAATACGGCATTAAAAATATATAAGATGCTATGAACAGTAACACTTCTTGTTTTAATTATATAGTGGATAGGGTTCAAACCTATGAGCAATTGATTAAAAGTAACTGCTCTGTCAACCATGTTAATAGAAAAACCTATCATAAATAAATTAAACAAATAATGTTTTATTTGTTGAATGAATGGTGGGCGATACCAGATTTGAACTGATGACCCCCTCCTTGTAAGGGAGATGCTCTGCCAACTGAGCTAATCGCCCGTTGTGATGTATTTATATTATAGTGATAGTTCTTTATGAGTCAATAATTTTTCAAAGGAAAATATTTAATCGTTGCAAAATTAAGCAAGATAGATCTAATACTATCTACAAAAAACAATATTTGTTTAAACTTTATCTGGTTTAGATCTTATTTTGCTAATTTAGCTGTTTTATAGCTAAATTAACAAAATAAAGTATCAATATCGTGCTAACAACAGCATTTAGAAATTAAGTTTCAGTAATAAAATAGAGACAGTAAATTTATCACTGACTAGATTTGATATAAAAAAGATGATTAAGGCAATCCTAATGAATAAAATAAAAACTCGTTTTGCACCAAGTCCAACAGGTTATCTTCACGTTGGCGGCGCTCGTACTGCACTTTATTCATGGCTTTATAGTCGACATAATAATGGGGTGTTTGTATTACGTATTGAAGACACTGATCTTGAGCGCTCAATGCAAGAAGTCATTGATCCAATAATGGATGGAATGAACTGGTTAAGTTTAAATTGGGATGAAGGTCCTTACTATCAAACTAGACGCTTCAACCGTTATCATGCTGTTATCGATCAAATGCTTACCGAAGGGACAGCTTATCGCTGTTACTGTTCTAAAACACGGTTAGATAATTTGCGTAATAAACAGATGGCTATAGGCAAAAAACCGCGTTACGATGGTTGTTGCCGCTTACAACCTCATAATCATACACCGAATAAACCTCACGTAGTGCGCTTTCGTAATCCCCAAGAAGGCTCTGTTATTTTTGAAGACCAAATTCGCGGTAAAATTGAATTTAGTAATCTTGAACTAGATGATCTGATCATACGTCGCACCGATGCCTCTCCTACCTATAATTTCTGTGTTGTTATTGATGACTGGGATATGAAAATCACCCATGTAATCCGTGGTGAAGATCATATTAATAATACCCCACGACAAATTAATATATTAACTGCTCTTGGTGCACCAATACCTGTATATGCGCATGTTTCAATGATATTGGGTGATGATGGTAAAAAATTATCTAAGCGTCATGGTGCAGTTAATATCATGCAATACCGTGATAACGGTTATCTACCAGAAGCCTTATTAAACTATTTGGTTCGTCTAGGATGGTCACGCGGCGATCAAGAAATTTTTAGCCGCGATGAAATGATCAGTTATTTTTCCTTAGATGGGATTAATAAATCTAGCGCTACATTTGATAGTGATAAATTATTATGGCTGAATCATCATTATATTAATTCGTTACCTGCTGAATATGTCGCTATTCATTTGGCATGGCACATTGAACAGCAAGGCATTGATACCAAAATTGGGCCAAGCTTAGTAGATTTAGTCAAGCTTCTCGCTGAACGCAATAAGACCTTAAAAGAAATGGCTGCTTCATGTTGCTATTTTTATCAGGATTTTGTTAAATTTGATAGTGACGCCGCTAAAAAATATTTATCTCCGATAGCGCGCTTACCATTAGAAACAATACTGGCAAAATTGTCCACTATCAGCAACTGGACATGTAAAAATGTTCATCAGGCAATTGAAGCAACAGCTATACAACTGGAAATTGAGATGGGCAAAGTTGGGATGCCTCTGCGGGTTGCTGTAACAGGAACAGCCCAATCACCTAGTATTGACGCTACTGTACATGCTATTGGTAAAAATCGTTCATTAAACCGCATTGATAAAGCTTTGGTTTATATTAATGAGTGTGAAAAAATTAAGCAATTAAATTAGATTTACATAAAGGCACAACATTATTAGTGTGTCTTTTTCTTCATAGAAGGTTTTATGCATATTTTTAACTATTGAGCACTGTTTTCCTATTAATAAATTGGCAATCTTATTCAGATTAGAATATAATAAAGCCATTTTTTAACAGATTTTATGATATGGGGCTATAGCTCAGCTGGGAGAGCGCTTGCATGGCATGCAAGAGATCAGCGGTTCGATCCCGCTTAGCTCCACAAAATTTAAATTCTAGTCAAGTACATTTACATTTAAATTAAGATTAAATCCAATCATTTTTATTTATTGAAAGCTAATGGAATAACGGTATTATAGATATATCGATCAGATTCTATTTTTATATGTATAATTTTAATATCTATTATTAATAGAATCTAGAGTAAAACGTGACATTTATTAATTATTAATCAAAAAATCCAACCTTGAAAAACACAATTAAATTATCACAAAACTAATCCAATTATTACTTCCGATAAAAAGCTGAGTAACATGGAACCATATAATAAGCTTAAATCAATGTTAAAAATAACATTTCCATGTTTTTCATTGAACCATTTTATTTCTCATGCATCATGCATCAATGCCTATTTAATGAATATAGAGATAGCAAAAGAAACTAAAAAATTAAAAAAATACCAATTAAACAGTGAGGGATAATTCAATAGAAACTTGTTTTAAGTATCAATAGTGATCAGAAATTTGCTTTAATTAACCATAGCGATAAATTTATTAGAGACTGATTTTGTGGCCATAATATAACGCACTTTAAGTACATATTCAGCAAGATATACGAAAAATATAAGCTTAATAGATAAAATACGTAGCCTAAAACAAACCTGAAAGCTTATTTTTAATATAACACTTAAAATAGCAATGATTCCGGCAATAATCACAATAAATCCTATCAACATTGCCGGCACAATCAAACCAACTTTAAAATAAGCTAGAATATATCCCCACTAACGTTTCAAAAAAACTTTTCCATTATGAAGATAATAATGGACTTGAA
The DNA here is from genome assembly GCA_046530935.1 of Arsenophonus sp. Lineage (GTDB taxonomy): Bacteria > Pseudomonadota > Gammaproteobacteria > Enterobacterales > Enterobacteriaceae > Arsenophonus. The sequence continues at coordinate 2,639 of JBHEQW010000098.1, read as the reverse complement.
TATTATTTTCATAAACTAAATGTAGATTAATTAAGAATAGTAGAATAAATGTACTAAACATATTAGTAGATCAGAGTCGAAACGAAATACAAACTTAGGATCAAGAATTTCAATATAAGTATCGATAATCGCCATAGAAACTATCGATATGATTGTTGCCGTCATCGTATACATGCAGCGTTTGAACATTCGACTCAATATAGATTTATAAGCTATAAAGTTTTTTGAGTGAGCAAGAACTAATGAACTGAGCACATTAAAAGATTCTAGCCTTTTAATACCATTAACTTTAGCTAGTAATATTTCTATTATTTTAATAATACTAGATAGTACTTTGATATATTGTAGAATGCAAATTAATGCTACAAAATAATTGTATATAATACCCAGCAAAGAGAAGGTATTAAGATTTGCATCCATATGATGCCAGTAAATAGAAAATTGGTTACAGCTGAGGCATAAACTAATTTATTTGCTACAGTATTTTACTATTATAGAAGGCATTGTAATAGAAGGCATTGTAGCGTACACACCTATTTATGGCAAGATAGCTACTGATATATATAGTTGATTGGAAATATCATGATGATGAGCCTACATCCTCAGGTAACTATAGAAGATCTAAAATCGCGGAGATTCTGTTCAGTCAAGCAAAGAGCATGTAGCTACTTTTGTTAAGCGTTATATTGGATATCCGAACTTACAGTTTCTGAAGGACAAAATGAGAAGAAATCTCTTATACTGCATGAAGGATTTCTGCTATAGAGTTTGCTATGAAAAAGCAAACAGCTATACAGATCAAAGAGACTTCATCCTCACCAAATATCAACATAAAGCTGTATCTGATTAATTAGCTTGTCTACAATCTGTTAAATGATGTGGATATATATGTATTGAAGCAATTCATTCTAGTTTATTCTGCTCATATTATTACAGTAGTACAGTAAAGATGTTATCTTCTTGTGACATTTATTAGGGGTTACAGCTATATTGTTGTAAAATATAAGATCCAAGGAAACCATTTAATATTCTTAATAGAAGTCCTCTGCTTAAACTCATAAGAACGTAGCTCACTATGGTGAAAGTGCTGTGTAGCCAGGCTCTTTTTGAGATGTTTATGATCTGAATACTATTTCATACTCTGCAAGATGTTAAATTTTTCAGAAATTTATTTAAATGGGTTATAATAAATCTCCTAAAAAAAGCGTAAACTAAGTAAATCATGAAGTTTAACACGCGCGATTTTACATGTTAAACTGCCTGCTTATCTAAAGTCTAAAACCTTTTATGAGATCTCCATCTAAAAATTAATGATAACAGACTAAGTGAATTTTTCATAACACAAAAAATGGAATAAGAGTAGAGTAGTGTGTCCGACCTATTCTCGGTCTTTAATTTTTAGAGACGCAAGTATTATCTGCCTCTAGTGTCATGATTATCTAAAGTTTTGACAACACTCAGACCAAGCTGAGCACGCTAGATACAACTGCATTGAGTTGTCTCAATTTTGATGTATAGAGTTTTGGAAATAGGGATCTATATTATTGATTGATTTTGTGGATTTTATTATCAATAAATAGATGATATCCTATGAAAAAGTATACCCTACATATATATATTCGTGAAATCAAATATTAGCTCTGATCTATTGCATTAATTCATTCGTAATGGTGCCTGGTAGCTGATAACGCCACCTGCGTTTAAGCCTGACATTGGAGCCATACTAGGACAACATTATGAATGTTTCTGCGCCTTGTCGACTTTGGCGTTATGACTATGTAGTACTATGTAAAGGTTGTTTGCCACATCGAACAATATATACTGGTTATTGGCGATGTTAAGATTAAAGTGCATAATATCAGTGACCTTTATCAACAACGTAATATGCTTTAACAGCTCGCGTTGTTACTGTCTTAGCATGAAGCGTGTAAAAAGCGTAAAAAAGTTGCTTGGTATTATGGTTTGTACACCACCAATGTGTATCTTACACGCTGATTTTCACAAAGCTCTTGGCATGCTCTTTTTAAAGAAAAATTACATGATTTCTATATTAGAGATTAGAGAAGCATAAGTAGACTAAAAATAACAATTGTTTGACGAGGACTGCTAATGCGTGTGACCTGCTTAATTTAAGCGATACGAGGTACGTTTATTTTTTGCTAGATGGCATCATAGTTAGTCATCTAAGGAAAAATAATCGATTTTGCCTGAGAGGCATTGTCAATTTTAGTGTTTAGTGAGCTTGGACATTAAGGATCACTTGTTGTGCACAAAGATCCTTCTCGAAAAATAGAAGCAAACTTGCCCAAACTTCTCAATGTCCTGATCGAGCGGCCTGGCTTAACTGCATCTCCTGGGCTTGCTTATGGTGCAAGGATAATAGTTCTCAGTACATCTTAGTTTCTGAAATGTAATCTCAAATGTATTTCTGGACACGCAGTTAGCACAACATATTTAGTATAGAGAAGAGCTAATTTGCTGGCTTCACTCATCTAAAGGCATGCAACAAAAAGTTAAGACTAAGCTTATAGGAAGAGATCTTACTAGTGTGCATAGAGATCTGATTCCAGCACAATTAAGCTCTTGATGTTTTTTTGGCAAGGGTTTCAGCAAAATATTATGCAGTTATGAAAAAGCTG
>JBHEQW010000097.1:0-12176 GCA_046530935.1 Arsenophonus sp. | reverse complement strand
TCATTGCTGTAAAATATTTCGTTGAAAATCTTGTCAACAAAACATCAATGATTTTATTAGGGGCATAGCGGCTATCTAGTTAGCAGATAGCCTATCAGCAGCCTTAACCTTAACTTTCCGTTTTCATAATATTTTGGAAGTAAAGCCAGAACATTAGCTGTTTTGTATGCAAAATAGCGTTGTGGCTGCGTGTTCATGAATGTCTTTGCCATTGCATTCCAAAAACCAATGGCCATGGCTCCAGTAGCTAGTCTTGTGGAGATATAGTTAAAGCATGCTCTCTTATATGGCATTGAAAGGTTTCATCCATATCACTGCTAACTCTCGATAAGCATCTTCTACAGCAACTAGGTGCTCCTTACCTCCATGCTCATTGACGCAGATAATATTGGCATGTAAATGGTATAAGCTTACATGAGAGGAGTAGATGTACAATATGCCAAGAAATAAGTGTAGTGCATATCGCTTAATACAGCCACTCTGGTACCATCCATTTCCTGTGATCTTCAAGCTGTTGCTGTTTCAGCATGCTGATGGCTATGGCATAAAGAACTATATATTTTTTCACTGAAAAACTACCACTTACCGCACCATAGAGCTTTGTGATCCTCGCTTGAGATGCATCGCGCAGTACGGGCATAATATAGAACTATTTGACTTTTTTTTGCGCGCTTCAGATAAGTCTGTAGTAACAACCTGTCTGTTGACAGCATATTCCATTGCCACTACAATCCAATGACATTAAGCACTTTAATCTTAACATACCTTATACCAATCTCTGGTATAAGTTCGCTGTGGCAAATAACACTGTTACAACTGATAGCATATACCTACCAGTCAATAAAATCGGCGTTCAGCATGGCTTCTAACTTCATCACCACCACCCGCATCACAAGGGCGCTGACTATCAGCTATCTAGGGCCATTAGATATGAGTTCATACAATGGATTACTGATAATATTTGGTATCGTTGATACCTATATACTTTTTTATGCTATATTATCTCTATGTTGTTGAAATAATTTATGAAACAAATTAGCAGAAGATGCGCCAGCATCTCCTAAACAATCATTACCAGGAATAAACATAACTCCAAAACATAAAATAATACAATTATTTTTATAATCAGCCACAAAAATATTCTCTATTTTATAGATAAATTAAGTGATAGATATATCACAAGCTGTTCAATTGATAATTTATTCACTTTCTCTAAAGTTTGACTAAAATACAAAAAAAATCGTTAAAAGACAATTGAAGAATATTAACTAATAATTTACTATATCCCTTTATCCATAATATATCTCTATTTACAATCATGATTCTCTGAGCCTGCTTACATCACTATTATGATTAATAACTTTTAGAAATTAACGATTTTAATATAGAAAGCTTGAGTTTGAGACTCATGCGCTTTTACCGTCTAGCGTCCAAGCCTCCTATGTTTGGTTATTAAGTAAATACGATTTACATCTAGTATCATAGAATTATTAATGCCAAAAGTCTTGCTGAGAATCACTTTACGATTAATGATGATCAATGTGATTTTGCTCGTATTATTAACCATAGTCTATGGTAAATAATTTATTACTAATGATAATAAGCCCGAAAAACAAATGCTTAAGATTTTGCTTGAACTTAATAATAATAAAGTTGACAGGTTAAAAACCATTTAATGCAATCCATAATGCCTGCTTATTATTTGTTAGCCGTTATAGTCAATAATTCTGTTTTGTATATATCAATTAACAATTCCTGGTAATCCTCGCTAGCCACATACAAAGGTAATCTTTCAATACTTATAGGCTTAGAGGAGCAGGTTAGCAAGGCCTTGATAATTTCCTATCAGATAGGCTGTAAGCTTAATTGCTAATTTTCAATACAATAGTGTCTTGAACTTGATACATTAAACAGATGTAAATAGGAGCTAGTCATGGAAAACTTTAATATACCGACTTCTGTACACATTTAACTAATAAAGTATTACATAAAAACTTTCATCTCTCAGTTTATAGCGAAGATATTTCTAAAACTATCTAGTCGTTTATTTTGCATGATAATAGAAAAATCATCGATGCTGTAATGAATGGATTATAAATATCAAATACTTGCTGGTTTTATCTGACAAAATAAATATATCAACTAAGCCATCATGAATTTGTCTTACCATCTTGCCATGCTTGTATTAGAATGATACCAATAGCTCTCAGCTGATTTGTGGATAGGGAGTACAGGCACGGATCAATCAACATTAGCTGATATTAATCTTGTCGCTTAAGCAATTTGAGTTCTAGTAACTTGTAACTAACTGACTTGCCAAAGCAACTTTTTTAGAAAGTTTAGTATTATATACCAATTTTAAATCACTATCATTTTTTACTCGAATGGTTGGCTTTAAATAATAACAATAGCAGCCAATAGTATTAGTGCAATGACTACTATCAACATCAAAAGACCAATAAAACTTTTTCAACATAAAAAAACATCAGTTGAGTGAAATTAGATTCCAATTAAAGAGAGGATTTGTAATAATGGCTTTCCTTATAGTTTTTACTGCTCTAACAGTAGCAAAAAGCATATAAACACTCATAGCTATACTTTGATGGCTTATTATAAATTAAGAAATCTACGCTGACTTACTGACACTTTCTCTCGAGAAAGTCATTGAGAAGCTAGTGCTATTTATTGTTCATAAATGTAAATTTATATCTTAGTATCCGCTAAACAATTAAATTATTACAATTGTTTGATTATAACTATTGTCAATTAAGACAATTGATTAATTTAATTTTAAATATTAATATATTTATTAAATATGACAACTTAGAAAGTAATTCTTTTAAAAAAATAACCTTAATTTTCATTTTATTTTTTTCTCTATCTCTGCCACTTCTTTATTTAATTCTGTAATTTTAGCTTTTAATAAATCATGGCAATATTTCGCTAATTCAGATGCGTTTTTCCGATTATACTTTTTTGTGTCAATAGGCTGTAGCATTTCGATAATCACTACTCCATTATTCCAACGATTAAGTTTAATACGCCCTTCAGTTTCAGATAAACAGATTGGTACTATTGGAACTCCAGCTATAATTGCCGCATAAAATGCACCGGTTTTAAATGGGAGTAAACCTCGACCAGAACTACGGGTTCCCTCAGGAAACATCCATACAGAAATTTTTCTTTTTTTAATCTCCTTAACAATCTGTAAAATTGTATTGTGGGCTTTAGTTCTATTAGTCCTATCAATAAGAATATTACCAATCAACCAATATAGTTGCCCAAAAAAAGGGATAAATAGTAAGCTTTTTTTACCAACAGTAACTGTATTTGGCTGTACCACATTTGAGATAGTTACCATATCATAGTTATTTTGATGATTGCCAACATAGATAGTAGGGCCATAATCTTTTGCTTCATAAGGCAACCGATGAATAATGGTAATACCAAAAACATAAGATAATTTTCCAAATAGCCGGCCAAAGAACATAACATGGCGTGGATTTCTTGGACTTAATAAGCAATAAAAACAACCTAACACGCAAATCAATATCGTAAATAAAATCACAATAATAATACGAACAATAGCTAACATATATTACCTTAGATAATAAATAACTTCATAGAGCAACAAAAAATTAAAAATTATCCATTACTAGTAGGAGTTACTTCTATACGTTTAATGCTCTGTAATTCACAAGGCAAGGAAGAACCTCTTCGACCTCGTTTAGCATGATATTTATACAAATCTTTTGGATTTAATTTTAATTTTCGTTTACTAAAATAGAGGGTAATTGAAGACTGAGGCTGCAAAAACATTAACCAAACTAGCAAATCATTTCCGCTAGCTGATTGAGCTGCTGCAATATTAATAATTTTATTGCCTTTACCTTTAGATAATTGAGGGAGATCGCTAACAGGAAATATTAACATTTTTCCTGTTTTAGTAATTGCCAATAACAAATCTTGCTGTTCATTATTAATTTCTAATGGCACCAGTACTTTTGCGTTATTAGGTAAGGTAATTAATGCCTTACCTGCTTTATTTTTTGCCACCAAATCACTAAAAGCACAAATAAAACCATAACCAGCATCCGATGCCAACAAATATTTTTGCTCTTTTGGAGCAGTCAATAAATGTTCAATTGTTGCGCCATGTGGTAATGTCAATTTACCAGTAAGCGGATCTCCCTGTCCGCGGGCAGAAGGAAGATCAATCGGATTAATAGAATAACTTCGTCCACCACTATCAAGAAAGACAACTGGTTGATTCGTTTTACCTCTTACTGCGGTACGAAAACCATCTCCAACTTTATAATTAAGATTAGTCGGATCAATATCATGGCCTTTTGCACTTCTTACCCATCCCATAACAGAAAGAACAATAGTAACAAGCTCAGAAGGTAAAATATTTTGCTCATTCACAGCTTTTGCTTCAATACGATCCTCCTTAATCGGTGAGCAACGATCATCACCATAAGTCTGTGTATCTATTTCAATTTCTTTTTTGATCAAGTTATTTAAACGCCGTTCAGAGCTTAAAATAGTTTCCAGTTGATCACGTTCTTTAGCTAATTCATATTGCTCACCACGTAATTTAAATTCCTCTAGTTTACCCAAATGACGCAATTTTAACTCTAGGATAGACTCAGCCTGAGTTTCCGAAAGCGTAAAACTGGGCACTAATACTGCTTTTGGGTCATCTTCATTACGGATAATATGGATAACCTTATCTATATTAAGATAAGCTTTTAATAAACCATCAAGGATGTGTAAGTGTTTTAATATTTTTTTAAAACGATGATTTAAGCGATTACGTACTATTTCTCGTCTAAATAATAACCATTCATTTAAAATTTCAACTAGTCCTTTAACTGCAGGACGATTATCCAGGCCAATCATATTCAAATTGACCCTATAACTTTTTTCCAGATCTGTCGTGGCAAATAAATGTGTCATTACTTGTATTAAATCAATCCGATTATTTCTAGGCACAATTACTAAACGTGTTGGATTTTCATGATCTGACTCATCACGCAGATCTTCTACCACTGATAATTTTTTTGCACGCATTTGAGAAGCAATCTGCTCCAATACCTTAGCACCTGAAACTTGATAAGGTAGTGCAGTAATTACAGCATTACCATCATCCATTTCCCAGACAGCGCGTAATCGAATAGACCCACGGCCTATTTGATAAATTTTTTTAATATCTTCTTTTGAGGAAATAATTTCTGCTTCTGTTGGGTAATCAGGAGCAGGAATAAAATCCATCAACATTTTAAGATCAGCTTTTGGATTTTCCAGTAAAGCAATTAACGCGCTTCCTACTTCTCGAGCATTATGGGATGGAATATCAGTCGCCATACCAACGGCAATCCCTGTCGTGCCATTTAATAAAATATTAGGTAATCTTGCTGGTAGTGTTTTAGGTTCAGTTAATGTTCCATCAAAATTAGGTGTCCAGACTACCGTGCCTCCCAATCCTAATTCATTGAGTAACGTTTCAGCATACTTTGACAATCTTGACTCAGTATAACGCATAGCGGCAAACGATTTAGGATCATCTTGAGCACCCCAGTTTCCTTGACCATCAACTAATGGATAACGATAAGAAAATGGTTGTGCCATCAACACCAAGGCTTCATAACAAGCGCTATCACCATGTGGATGATATTTTCCTAATACATCACCGACTGTACGAGCTGATTTTTTATACTTAGAGGAATTACTCAAACCAAGCTCAGACATAGCATAAACAATTCGTCGCTGAACAGGTTTTAACCCATCACCAATAAATGGCAATGCTCTGTCCATGATGACATACATGGAATAATTAAGATAGGCATTTTCAGTAAATATATAAAGTGGTTGCTGCTCTATGGCATCATGAGTTATCTCACTCATTCATTTAGTTCCTTAGTTTTTTGTTAACAGAGCCGATTACACTTCAATTTCTATTGTATCACCTTTATCTTGTAACCAATTTCGACGATCTTCTGCCCGTTTTTTTGCTAATAACATATCCATCATTGCTAGTGTTTCTTGATAATTGTCATCATTAATAATGAGCTGCACTAAGCGTCGTGTATTAGGATCAAATGTAGTTTCACGTAATTGATCTGGATTCATTTCGCCTAGCCCTTTAAAACGCTGGATATTCGGTTTGCCGCGCTTATAACTCAGCCGATCAAGAACAGCTATTTTTTCACCTTCATCAAGCGCATAAAAAACTTTTTCACCTAGATCAATACGGTATAAAGGTGGCATAGCAATATAAATATGACCTTCCATTACTAAGGCCGGGAAGTGACGAACAAAAAGTGCGCACAGTAATGTTGCAATATGCAGCCCATCCGAATCTGCATCGGAAAGAATACAAATCTTACCGTAACGGAGTTGTTTAAGATCGTTGTTGTTTGGATCAATACCAATAGCCAGTGAGATATCATGAACTTCTTGTGAAGCTAAAACCTCATGAGAAGAAACTTCCCAAGTATTCAGTATTTTTCCTCTTAACGGCATAATAGCCTGATATTCACGATCACGAGCCTGCTTAGCCGATCCACCAGCTGAATCTCCTTCAACTAAAAATAGCTCAGTAAAATTAAGATCCTGAGAAGTACAATCCGCTAATTTACCTGGTAATGCAGGCCCGCTTGTAAGTTTCTTACGCACAACTTTTTTCGTTGCGCGTAGACGCCTTTGCGCATTAGAAATGGTAAGTTCCGCTAATTGTTCAGCTTCTTGAATATTTTGGTTTAACCACAAACTAAAGGCATCTTTTACTACCCCAGAAACAAACGCAGCACTCTGGCGAGAAGATAGACGTTCTTTGGTTTGGCCGGCAAATTGTGGGTCTTGCATTTTGACTGATAGGACATAAGCACATCGTTCCCAAATATCATCACCAGTTAATTTTACACCGCGAGGAAGTAAATTACGGTATTCACAAAACTCCCTAATCACAACCAGTAAACCCTGGCGTAACCCATTAACATGTGTTCCACCCTGTGCAGTTGGAATAAGGTTAACATAACTCTCTGTTAATAGTTCTCCACCTTCCGGTAACCAAAGCAATGCCCAATTAAGCATTTCTATTTGGCTAGTAAAATTACCAACAAAAGCTTTTTCAGGTAAAGTAACTAAGCCGTTCACCGCCTCCATTAAATAGTCGGTTAAGCCATCATTATAACACCATGTCTGTTCAGTATTGTTTATTTTATCCTTAAAGAGTATTTCAATACCAGGGCATAGCACAGCTTTAGCTTTTAATACGTGCACTAAACCAGAAATAGAAAAACGTGGATCATCAAAAAAATGACTATCTGGCCAAAAACGCACGCCAGTACCGGTCGTGCTTTTAGCACAACTACCAATTACTTTGAGTTCCTGAGCTTTTTTGCCATTTTCAAAAACAATTCGATATATTTTGGTATCACGACTAACAGTTACTTCAATGCGTTTTGATAACGCATTGACCACGGAAATACCAACTCCATGTAGACCGCCAGAAAATTGATAAATTTTATTGGAAAATTTTCCACCGGTATGTAACTGCCCTAAAATTAGCTCTATAGCCGGTACTTTCTTTTGTGGATGAATATCAACAGGCATACCTCTGCCATCGTCAATCACTTCCAAAGACTGATCATCATACAAGATGACATCGATACGTTTAGCATAACCGGCAAGCGACTCATCAACGCTATTATCAATTACTTCCTGGGCTAGGTGATTTGGTCGAGAGGTATCTGTATACATGCCTGGGCGACGACGTACAGGTTCTAAACCACTGAGAAACTCGATTGCCTCTGCATTATAATTAGATTGAGTCATATTATTTCTGTGGTAATCAACAAATAATTAGCGAAATAAATGCTAACAATAGGCCATGTTAGCAAAAGTTATTGCTTTGCTCATAGGCTAATTTATAGCCACGTATGTATTTCAATTGTTGTAGTTTTAAACAATCCTCTCCCAAGCTAGATAATTCTATAAATAAAATAGCACTACACCATAAAATCTAGTTAGCTATCCTTTTAATCAGCTGATATAACTGTTCACATTTCTGAATGGGGAATTTTCTTTATTAATAATTTTTTAATTATCCAGAGCCTTATTATCTTATGGTGACTAATTTCATACTTACTGGCAAAGGTTTCATAGCATTTATTCCTTCCTAGCAGAAGGCGGACTTTTTATTAATGGTCGGCTCAAGAAAACTGTTAATACACTCTGCATTAAACTCTCCTTGATACAGTATAATGGATTTCCACCAACAACCTATTGCCACCATAGACTGATAATAACAGTCATTTAGATATTTTGGATAATTTTTTAGTTATTTTGTTTTTGTAAAATCTAAAAAACTATAATTTGCAGAAAATAGTAGTCAAATCCAATACAAGAATGGTTATATTCTGCCTGACACTATTTCTTTGCTTGCCATCTAATTGTTTGCTTCTGCCTATAAGATAGGTATAACATGTTGAAGATACTCTAATATTTCATAACCTGTTTGTTGTAATAACCAAATAAAATTATATGGAGTTAATATATTAGTTTATATCACCTGTAGTTCATTTTAATTGTATTTTTTATAAAATCTAATGTTCCTTTGTGTAAAAATTGACTTATTTACCTAAATACTGACAAATAAATCAAAATAGAGTAAGAGTAGAATTTACAACAATAGCTGGTAAATTAAATTATCTGCGATAAGCAAATACCAAAATAACCATCAAATGAAGAACTTAATAACCAAATCTGCTATCCTGGAATGTGCTACTATGAGATTTGGTAATAACTCAATCGTTTCTTACGGATAAGAAGGAAACTAAAGTATCAACATGTTAACTTTAATAGATTGTATAGCTGTAGACAATCCTTTAAGCTATTACCATTCTGTGATAAAAGGAAAAATGTGGGCATTAAAATCATGTATATAAAATAATATTGATATTAATAACCATCTGAGTTGAAATCTAAAAAAAATTATCACTATCCAATCTAAAAACCTTTGTATCCAACACATTTTCACCGTCATGATTGATAAAAAGATCAAGATAACGCCAACCTGGCGCCATTGTATCTAATGTAAAATTAGTACAATGAGGTTTAAATTGTATACAGGTTGATGGGGTTGCCATCATACGAATACCTTCCCAATATTTATCTATTTCTTGATGAATATGCCCACATAAAATCCCTTTAATTTTTTGATGTTGTCTTAAATATTCAGTAAAAATATCAGAATTATGCAAGCTATGTTGGTCAAGCCAGGTACAACCAGATGGCAAAGGATGATGATGTAACATAAGTAAATGACTACGTTCTGTATATGCTTCAAAACAGCGTTTCATCCATAACAGCTGTTGCTTAGATAATTTTCCATGCACAGCACCATGAATTTGGCTGTCCAACATAAGAATTTGCCAATTATTATTAATTAGCACCTGCTTAGAAGGCAAAATTCCTGCTTTTGCTAAAGTTACAACCATTGCCGGTTGATAATCGTGATTTCCAGGCAACCAAACACAAGGAGCAGATAACCGTTTTATTCCTTCCGCAAAATGCTCATAAGCTAATGCTGACTGATCTTGAACTAGATCACCGGTAGCAACAACCAAATCAACATTTTCATTGCGCGCTAAAATTGCATCAATCACTGCATGAAAACTACCAAAAGTATTGATGCCAAGTAGAATATCATCAACATTAGCAAAAAGGTGAGTATCGGTAATTTGCAAGATCCTCACTAGACTTTTTTGCTTTGTTGTTAACTTAAACAGACTTTCCAAGAAATTTCCTTAGTTTCTACCTACTTTATAAGTTATTTTAACATTAATACTTTATCAATATCTTTAGGCTAATATACACACTTCATTTTGCATGTTATGAATAAACTATTTTTTAAGTGATTCACCCAATTATTTTTTAACTTAAGATGATTTAATTGTAATCATTGATTACGATTACAGAGATAGCATCATTATCAATTATGTCTAACTCTACCCATTGATAAGCTTGTTAACGTCCAATAACATGCACACTAATATCTTCATTTTTACATCGTAATCTAGTATCTTGTTAGGATTGATAGCTGATGCATCAATTTTATTTATATAAATATATTCGGTTGTATTGCCTTGGTTGTAAGATAACTTAATGCATACTGATAAGATTGAATAAATAGTATTACAGGCTTCTTCTTTTCGCTTCACAACTAACTGCTAGCTGTTCTAATGTTTAATTTTGTTCTACAATGCCAATTATAGCTTTTTAATAAGCACTGTATTTTGCTCCTTTCAATCTCTGAAACTAGTACAGTACTTGTTTAACTAATATTAGTTTATCAAGACAAGCATAATAAGCTAAAATAACACCTGTATTATCTTATTATTTAACAACAACAAAAATAAGAAGAAAAGTTCTCACTGAATTTCGCCTTGCACAACCTCCATTAAACAACTTACGTTGGAAACGTTAAGTTATTAGTAAATCTAGTGTATGCTGTTCAGGTCATATTCCATTATGATGCTTTGTAAATCTGTTCTCCATCCTTAAATTGGGTGTTGTTGCTTCCCAGAAGCACATCAAATCAAATTCCTTTAGCACCGGTTACAGATTTTCTGAGCAGATTGTAGCAGCTCAAATACCATTTAAATGGTTGTTGTTCTTTAAGAAGAGTTCTTAGTGCATCAGCTTAATAGTCTGACTGTCGCAAAAACCTATTTAATCGGGTTATTCGTTTTTATTGACACCATTAGTGCCTAGTGCTCTAACGGAAAGTCATGAATGCTAGCAGTTCTGCTCGATCTTTCTCCAGCTTCTTCATCACTACAGGATAATCTCTCGCTAAAAACATTGATCATAAAACATCAATAGATTTATTAGCGCATCACTTCTATCTGCTAGCCAAACTTTTTCCGCGCAGCTCAACTCAAATTTTTACTTATGTACTTTTTAGGAGTGAAGTTAGTAGATTAACTGTCTTGTATATCTAACAACGTTGATACCGCGTGTCCAGGAAATCTTTTCCATTACATTCAAAAAAAAAGCAAGGACATCATCTTCCATAGCAAGCTTGAGAAGATACGGTTAAGTTCCGCGCTCTTGCAGACCATTGATAAGTTTTGTCAAGTGCACTTCTGACTCTCGATAACCATCTTTGACAATAACGAGATCCTTGCTACATCACTCAGTGAGTCATATAATGACCACAAAGCAAAGGAAATCATCTTGCCTGATATGACTGTCTTATGCCATCCACCAAAAAATAAATGTAACGCATATCACTTAACTCAATATAAGCGTCATTGCTTGTATGATTAAGGCATTTCTATTTTAGTCTGTTTTATAGTACTTGAGAGAGAGATTATCTGTTTTTCCATCAAGAAGCACCTCTTTAATATTCCATTCCCTTTAGAGCTTCATGGAAATCACCGCGTGGATATGCCTCGTAAGTACATCCGCGCTAGCAATTTTTTCGATGATTTTTGCACTATTCAGATAAGTCGGAGCAACTACTATTAAAGCATATTTCGTTGCAGCTTAGATCCATGACATTAGGTACTTTAATCTCAACATCGCCAATATTAATCTGTATGGTTCGCTCTAGAAGATAATAATTATGGACGACTATAACGATCGTCAATAAGGCGGCGTTCAACATTTTGTCGTAGCATTGGTTCAATCTCAACTTCAGTTGTGTGATGACTATAAGCTGTTTGTTACACTATTACGAATGAGTTTATGCAAGAGATCAGATGTAATATTTGATTTTTCGTATACCTCTAGGGTAGACTTTTTCATGGCATGCAATCTCTATAAGATTGAAATCATGTATGAAATTAATCAGCAGGATACCGTAACTATCTCCGAAACCACATACGCTAGAAATGAGTATAACTTATAAAAACTGAGCTTCTTACTAAGATATAATTGTTCTGATTTATTACTCAACTTGATTCTGGTGTTAGTTGCTAACTAAATTAACTAAAAATGGCTATCTTATGGCAAAGATTATTTCGCTGTGAAAAAAGCAATAATCTTTGCCATAAGATAGAAAAAAATCCAGTACATACCAATAAAATGCCTGAAAAATCATCAATAAGCTGATAAGCTGATAAGCTGATAAGTATCAATTCCTTTATTACTAAATAACTATATTG
>JBHEQW010000096.1:0-17358 GCA_046530935.1 Arsenophonus sp. | reverse complement strand
TAAAAACATGGCTTCTAAATGGATGCACTTTCTGATAAATATCAAATAGATAATGTAGCGATTTATAGCATCCATAGCTTCCATTAATGTATGTTGATGCATAATGCATTTAAGTCAGGTATGCTATTTAAGCAAATAATAATAAATAATAATAAAAGATGAACAGACATTACAGAAATATGCTTTTAATGACTTTTAACTCTGAAACTGCCATCAACTGGATAATTCCATAGCAAAAGTTATAGTTAAAGAATAGACTGATCTAGAAAAGCACTTTTAGCTGAAATAAAGCGTTATTTACAATGGCCATATTCTGACTTTTGTTAATAAACCAATTAACTATAAATCAATAAAGCAGCAGCTTTATACCATAATTGATTCAATAAAAAAAAGTAAAAATTTTATAGTTTTTAAATTCAGCAAGCTTTATTTATTTAATTGATGATTCTGCTATTAATAAACGTAGTTATTATATCAGCTCTAATTTATCGAGTTGATTACCAGTAGTCACTAGTTGTTGGGTTAGCATGGGTAAGTAAGAGTCAATTATAAAACATATTAAAGAACTACCAGGTTTTTGGTAATTTGAACTAATGGATAAAATATCGATTGGTAAAAATGTGCCATAGCATGAAGTTTTTTTTGCTATAGATAATTTGTTACAAAAATCATTTACATTACAACATTTTATTATTTTAAAATCTATTATTAACATTCGCGAATAATTGTTAAGAAAAAAGACTAGATGGAAGGAAAAATTAGATTTAATGATTTATTAAGTTATTTAGATCAGTAATTATATGCAGAATCTGGAGAACTATTACTGATGTTGTCCACAATCGTTGCCTCGTTATTATTGTTGATGAGTTTCAAGATACTGATCCAGAACAATATCAAATTTTTCAACATATTCATCAGTAGCATAATTATTGTCATTGCTATTTATAGGCGATCCTAAATAAGATATTTCTGCTTTTAATAGATCGTATATTTTTACTTATCTTAAAGCTAAAAATTAAATTGAATCACATTATACTTTTGATATTAATTTGCGTTCTTCAGAAGAATCCTTGTAGTTATTAATAATCAACTATTCGGTCTGATGTGTGGCACAGCAAAAAACCGTTTTTATTTAACTACATACTGTTTTAAATACATTTAAATTCAGCCTTCTTTTAAAGAAAAACTTAGAGTTTTTTCATAAAACAGCAAAATTATCAGCTTTAAATTTTTATTGTTTAGATATAGAAACTGTTTTAACCTTTGATTATCAACAAACGATGGAGTATACAAATGCTAGTCAGATTTGTAATTGAATTACATAGAACAAAAATGGAACAAACCTGCTTATATCGAGGTGATGTCAAATAAATAATAACTGTTGCGAATATTATGGTGTTAGTCAGAATGCATCGTGAAGCTATAATGATAAGAGAAACGTTAAGTAAATTTAATTGTTAGTTAGTTTTTCTTTTTAATTAATAAGACGTTTTGCTACTGATGAAAGCACTCGATTAATAA
The DNA here is from genome assembly GCA_046530935.1 of Arsenophonus sp. Classification (GTDB taxonomy): domain Bacteria; phylum Pseudomonadota; class Gammaproteobacteria; order Enterobacterales; family Enterobacteriaceae; genus Arsenophonus. Next base: position 15,837 of record JBHEQW010000096.1, on the reverse strand, counting down.
TGGTTATTACAAGCCGTGCTTTCATTAGAAAAGAAGCAAACGATGTATATGTGCATTGCCTACTCATTTAATCGGACTGGCTAACTGAACAAGATATTAAGCAATTAAATTATTATGAAAATAAGTCTATATACGGGTTGAATAATTTACCAATTATTTATTAATTTGGAAGCGACATAGCATTTTATCTGAATTAAGAGCTATTATTATGATTAATCAGCAGATTGCCAAAAACACACTAATAATTATATAGATGCTGAAAGACGCCTGATGGATATGATACTATCTTAGTGAATTATTGAAAGAAGCTGAATTACAAATTAAAAGTGAGCATGAATATAATTCACTGGTTAGCTCAGAAGATTCTTTAGTGGAAAATCAAAAAATACGTTTATAGAGTGATAGTCACTTTGTTAGGATTAAGCATGATCCATAAATATCGAGCTTTAGGCTCCCAGATTAGCAGTTACTTTTTCCTGTAAATTTTTGTAAAAAATTGCCACCTTTTCATGATTCTGATAATTTCATAGATGCATTGATCTAACTCAACATGAAGATAGGATCAGTCTGGCTAAAATAAAGTGCTTTTGCCCAAATATTTTTCTGCTATATAAAATTGCACTAATGCGCTCGGTTTATTATTGTAGATTACTAGTATAACTACTCACTAGTAAAATATCAGCTTAGTGAGGAAAGTGCTGATACTAGTTTACATCAAAGCACATTAGATTAGTTATTGCAAAATGAGCAAAACAATATAAATGGATACGACTTTATTACCTAAAGCTTTATGGATATGAGATTATTGAGCAAAAATATTAGTATCACGCCTATTAATAATATTAGCTTATCTCCTACTTCCTACCATAAAGCCAATAAATCCATAAAATTATTGTCTAAAAATTTTACTGGTAAGATTAAAAATACCTGCTTAGTGGGGGGGGTTAGTAGCTATTCAAGCTTTGACCTATCATGATAGGACTTTATTCCCTAATAAATTTATTGTTAGTGATATACATATTGAGATTACTATAGAATCTTTCACACCTAAAATAGATGCTTATGCGCAAGTTGATAGTTTTTTGGTTTAAAAGTAAAATATCAGATAGGACTGGTCATACATTTTCTAAAGGATCTACTGCAGGAACTTTTATGTATTCCATGTTGGAATTAATGCCATTTAATCAATATTTAAAAAAATCTTGGTTAGCTAAAAATTAGAACAACCCGGTTTGTCCTCTGATTTTCCAGGCGCATAGGTCCTTAAATATGCCTAAAAATATTTTTAAGACCCATTTACTTAAAGATAGTTTTATCTTGTCAAAGCTAGGACTGAGTATAAATTAAATAAAATGCAATTTTATTTAGCAATAGAAAAATTCTTATCACCATCTGCATTAGATAATTCCAACCAATCAACAAGATGTTGTATCTCAAAGTTATCAATCACTTAGTTTTGAGTCAGTAAATATCATTTTAAACAATTAAATTGATTTGCTTTTTTGCAACCAAGACAAATTTTGTTATTTGATAATAAATTAAATTGGTTAAGGAAAATGCTCAAGTATAATATGATGTAGTCAATACAAAACGCCATTATTTATCATAAATATGATTTACAGTATTAGATATATACATTATCTATGATATCTATGATGCATCGTTATTTACGAAATCGTTTATCTAATTATGATTATCAAAAATATTTTAGTGGTATTATTTATCTTTGTTATGTAGGTTATGATGCTAAAAATCCTAGTTATATTATTATTATATACTATTCTAAATTATGCTCTTATTAATACCCTATAGCCTGGATGATAGTTATTTAATTCAACTAACAGAGATTAGGGAGGAGGAATGATGCTAACTTTACTAAAGCAAGCTGCTGAGCTTAATTTGTTCAATTGTTTAGATATACAGCTTGCTATTCGGTTAGCCGATGATGAAAATCCGTTATTGTTATTAATATTTGCAATATTAAGCGCCGAAACTAGAGCAGGGCATGTTTGCTTATTTATTGATAAGCTTCAACTAGGCTATTTGTTTGAAGGTAGGCATGCTGAAATAGCTTTTATGCTTTGGAAAATGGCAGGAGCACCAGATAGTAGTAGGATTTATATTGAGCTTAAACAATGTAATGCGGTTTGTGATGGTTCGCAATCAGTAGCAAAACCATTAGTGTTATTAGATAACAAACTTTATTTTCAGCGAATGTGGGCTGATGAAGGATTAGTAGCTGATTTTTTTTCTAGACATTTATTAGAAACCGTTGATGAACAACGTTTGGCAAGTATTTTAACAGGTTTTTTTGCATATTCAAAAAGCCAAGATTGGCAAAAAATAGCTGTTGCAGTTGCAGTAACCAGTCGGATTTCTGTTATTTCTGGTGGACCTGGTACAGGTAAAACAATGATAATAACACGTTTATTAGCTGCTTTAGTTCAATTAAGTGATGAAAAGCTAATCATTAAGCTAACTGCACCGACAGGGAAAGCGGCGGCTCGATTAACAGAATCATTAAGTAGTGCATTATTAAAACTGAACTTATCTGCCGATAAATATGCAGTTATACCAGAACAAGCTCAGACTGTGCATCGGTTATTAGGCGCTCAATACAATAGCCAATTATTACGTTATCACAAAGACAATACACTTTTGTTAGACGTTTTAATAATTGATGAAGCATCAATGATTGATCTGCCTATGATGGCTAGATTAATTGAAGCTCTACCTGGCCATGCGCGTGTTATTTTACTAGGTGATAAAGATCAATTAGGTTCTGTTGAAGCTGGTGCTGTCCTTGGAGATCTTTGTCGTTTTTCAGAATTTGGATACAGTCGAGAAAGAGCAGCGCAACTAACTAAAATCACAGGTTATGACTTATCTGATTTTATATCCAATGATGGGCCAGAGGTTAAAGATAGGATTTGCTTATTACGAAAGAGTTACCGTTTTGATGCTCAATCAGGAATTGGTCGACTTGCTACTGCAATTAAACATGCTAACATTAAAAATGTACGGCAACTATTAGCACAGAAAAACACCAATATTACTTTTTTTTCAATTAATTCGCCTGAAAAATATGCTCAATTGCTTCTTGATACTGCTGAATGTTACAATTGCTATCTGGTTATGATAAAAACATGTCGAGATCCTGAAGAGATCTTGAGTAGTTTTAATCATTATCGATTATTAGCTGCTTTAAGGGAAGGTGCATATGGAGTTATAGAATTAAATGATAAGTTAGAACAGGTTCTATATCGTCAAGGACGTATTCAACGGAAATCCTATAGCTGGAGCAAAAACTATGAAGGTCGCCCAATCATGATCACCAAAAATGATAGTGCTCTTAATTTATTTAATGGGGATATTGGTATTATGTTACGTGATGGTAAACAAGGTTTAAAAGCTTTTTTTCAGTTACCTAATGGAGTAATAAAAAAAATACAACCAAGTCGCTTACCTCAGCATGAAACTGCTTTTGTTATGACAGTACATAAATCTCAAGGGTCAGAATTCGAACATGCTGCATTGGTTTTAGCACCGATTTCTACCCATATTATTAGTAGAGAGCTTATTTATACAGCAATTACCAGAGCAAAAAGTCACATGACGATTTATGCTGATCGTAATATTTTTGCTAAAGCATTAATGAGGTCTACGGAACATAGAAGTGGTTTGACTGAGCGATTACTTTAATGAAAATAGAACCTATTTTATTTGTTATCTTGTTTGATATTATCAATAGCGAATATAAAAAGAAGTTATATTCATTTCTAGTGTATAAGATTTTGAAGATGTCTACTATCTTTCTGATTAATTTAGTTAATGATTTAAACAACAGAGATATGATATGGGATAAAAAATTTATCCTACGAGTAGGTATCTAAAAACTAAATATTATCTGTAATACATTGAATGAACTTATACATAATTGTGAAATACACATAACAGCATAGTGCGCTGTTAAGGCTGAGTTCTACAGCATGTTGTCATACCATGGCTGAACACCTACTTATTGGAGGCTCCTCCAATGCACTAGTCAATAAAAGTTATTTACCACAAAAACTATATATACAGACTTGTATTAGCGATGTTGAGAGATTAAAGCGCATTAAGATGATTAATGTGGAAATAACACCCACCAGGAAGCAAAAATGTAATATGCTTCAATAGCTCGTCCTTGCTACACCTTATCTAAAGAGCACAAAAAAAACATCGAAAAGTTGTTACAATCACTATACCTATGATGTATATACACCGGTAATTTTTAGGAAGTTCTATGTTCGACTTTTTTTTTGAAAAAATACATGATCTCTATGGAATACCATCAGCAGACTGAAACAGTAATGACTTGAATAGCATAGGCAATTTGTGTGCGTAATAATCTACATGATTTAATAGATATATATTACGTTTATTTCTTAGGCGATGGCATATACAATCATCTGTCAGACAAGATGATTGGTCTTTGCTTACTGATAATTATCGGCATTAGTGAAGTATAGATGTGACGTAAGTGGTTTTTGTGCTCGAAAATGCTCATTGAGAGTTAGAAGCGAACTTTGCTGAACTTCTTAAATGTAATGCCATGCAAGATCATCCATTAACGACCTTAACAGTATCTTATAATGTTGCTATGGGAGAGATCCTACCATTAGTTTTTAGAATGCAGTAGCAAAAATATTCTTGGACACGGACCACCAACACTATGTTAGTTAGGCACACAAAACAGCTAATGTGTATGCTTTCAACTCCATATAAAAGCATTAAACTAAAAGTTAAGACTTAGGTGCTTCAGCTTCTTTTTTGTTAATAACTCATGTTGTTTCAGGATAAGTTTCGAGCTCCGGCCGCCCCAAAGCCATTGGCGTAGGCTCTATCAGCTCTCTGGCAGCATTACGGATAAGTTTATGCAACGGATAACATGTAATATCTTGTTTTTCAGATATAATGAAACATGTAATTTACTAGATTTTTCATGATAATCATCTCTATTTTGTTAAAAATATTTAGGAAATCAATCAACAGGATAGCAGTCATTTAAAAATCCAACTTTCTAGAAATAAGTAGAACTCAACAACTCTTATTAAAAATAAATATTTTTATATTTTATTTGTTAATTAAAATTAAATTAGCAATTAACTTAAAAATACGATAGCAATTATACTTTATTTTCAAAATAATAATAAATTATTATTAATATTATTAGTATAATTGTTCAATATGCTTAAATAACAGGACTATATGTGTATAGTTTTTCGTTATTATTAAAAATAACTTTATGAAAAAAAAAACAATTTACCCTGGCACTTTTGATCCTATAACTTACGGTCACTTGGATATTATAGAGCGAGCTGCTTTAATATTTGAGCGAATAATATTAGCTATCGCTGATAGCTCGCATAAAAATCCGATGTTTACTATAGATGAACGTATTTCTTTTGCTAAAGAACAGACAAAACATCTAACCAATGTTGAAGTAAGTGGCTTTTGTGAGCTTACTGTAAATTTTGCGCAAAAATACCAGGCTAATATTTTAATTAGAAGTGTGCGATCTATGTTAGATTTTGAATATGAATGTCAGTTGGCTAACATGAATAGACATCTAATGGCCAATTTAGAAACCATCTTTTTATTACCTTCTCCAAAGTTATCGTTTGTTTCCTCTTCTTTGATTAAAGAAGTTGCCAGGCATGGTGGTGATGTTTCATCTTTTTTACCAGAACCAATAGCAAAAGCAATGTTAGAAAAAATTGAACAATAAAAATGAATTATACTTAAGTTTATTTTTAAAAATTATGATAGAAAAAGTACTGCGTTTCCATAGTTTTAGAGTTATTAGCAAATCTAGTATATTATAGAGTAGTCAAAACTTGGCTATGTTCCACTCTAATTCTTCGTGAAGCTATTCTGTAGCCTTAAAATTGTCTTGTTCTCTAACAACAACCATGGTCAGCAGATTTAACCACACCATTATCTTGGTCTATCTTTTCTGAGCAGAAGGAAGCAGCTTAGATACCATTGAAATGGTTGTTTTTCTTGAACCACACTCCTTCGCACATTATGTCTTTGTAGCCTTATGTTGCAAAAGCCTATTCAATTGGATATATCATTCTTATTATTGATATACAGTTCGATGATGGAAAGTTGTAGAATGCCAGCAGTTCTTCTAGATCTTTTTCCAGCTTCTTCATCCACGAATGATATACTCACGAATGATATACTTTGCTGAAAATCTTGCAAACAAAACATCAATAGCTTCATTAGCGGCAACTCGACGCTCTCTGATAGCTAAAGATCTTCTGCAGCTTAGACTTAACTTTTGGTTTTATTCCTTTATAGGAAGTTTAAGGCATGTGCATTAGTTTTTTTGTGTACCTAATTAACATAGTGTTGACTGTCCGCATCCAATAATATTTTTGCCACTGCATTCCAAAAAACCAATGGCACAATCGTCTCCAGTAGCAACAATTGGAGATACGGTTAATGGAGGTGCTCACATGGCATTTACATTTAAGAAGTTCAGCAAAGTTCGCTTCTAACTATCAATAAGCATCTTCGAGCACAACTAGATCATTAGCTAATGTACGTCACCGTACATGCTCACTGATGCCAATAAATATACCAGCAGGTAAAGTAGATCATCTTGCCTGATGGAACTATCTATACAATCCTGCAAGAAATTAAAAGTATCGCATATCGCTTAAAGCACGCAGGCAGCAATGCATATCCTCTTCAAGGAATTTATTGTTTTATCCTGCTGATAGGTATTGGTGTAGTTGTAGATAGAGCATGTCTGTTTCAGCGAGAAAGTGGTCTTCAACCCAGCCATATAGCTTCATAAAAATTATATGAAAATATCTATCTCCTAGATACAAGCTAGTATAGCAACACTTCTATGTTTTTTGCTCGCTTCAGATAAGGCGATAGAAACAAGTTATTAAAAGCATACTCTGCTGCTGATGCACCACCTCTAATACCTTAATTAGTCAGTTTAATTTTAACATAGCCAATACAAGTCTGTATATTTCTCTATGGCAAATAACCATTACGAACAACAGCAGGAGAACATGACGTATAGAAAACAGCGTTTATCATATTCTAACAGCATAGATTCTAACCCATCTTCAATGGCGGTATCTATTAGATAACCTGGCACCATTACTGATAAGTTCATCTAATAGATTACAGATAATATATAGTTTCTCGGATACTTACTTGTAGGATAAATTTTAAATAGCATATCATTTCTATGATATAGAAATCATCAATGAAATCAATTAAAAAGATAGATAGCATCTCTAAAGCCACATACACAAGAAATAAGCATAACTCACAATTATTGATAACTTAACACTAGCAGAAATAAAGTTCTTAACTAGAGATAAAAACCCACTGAAGTATTGTCTTAAAATTATTAGAGCAAAGTATATATGGTTGCTAACCTAACTAAAACCATACCAATAAATTTCAAGCTCAATTATCTGGTTAGCAACGACAATCCATTGTCATTACATCATTAGCATAGCACTTTGTATGGATCCGATTCCAATGCTTTTTGCTAAGCAGACTTGTTCATTAATATCCAAAAATGATAAACTAAGTACATGGTTAAGAAATTAAAAATCGCTCTTTAACTAAAAACCAAAAACCATTCATTATTACTAAAAAGAAATAGAACAGCTGTTTTAAATCTATTGTAAATAAAATTTTATCGAAGCGTGTATTTTTTGACCTTGTTCATTAATTTTGTAGATATTAACTCTAAGTTAAGCTTAAATAAGCGTAGTTTTTCTATTTTATGCATTCTTTCTGAATAACAATTTCATTGCCAGTTTTCCAAACTTGATCGTTGATAAAAATAGCCTGTCGACATACACAGAATGTATTTGTACAGATTTGTGCGCAGGAATCCTCTTTCATTATAAATAGCAAACTCATTGTTTTCTAGTTTTTTACGATCCGTTATCTCTAGCGCCTTATATATTTTTTGTAATAGTATTTCTTATTTATAATTTAACAAGAAAGCATAGTAACGTATTATCTTAAAATATATTTCCGGAATATGGCTAATATATGTCCAGATCATCTATTCATTAGTCAAGGTTTGCTACTGGTATTCCTTAATCCAATGATTATAGTCTTGATGTACAAGCACTTTCCCTTTCCTAGATAATGCCGAAGTTTTCATGTGAACATATCGGTTGAATTTAAAATAACGCCTAATGTATTTCACACTATACAACGCCTCTTTAGTCTTTTTAGCTAAGTAAACATTTTCCAATGATCTCAATATTGTACCTTCATGGTAACCATGTGAATGTTTTTTTGCGCATCATATATCATCTATAAAAGACCAAGAAAGAAGACCTAAGATTTATTGGCTCATATATGTAACGCAATATCCAAATGATAGAGTCTTGCTAGATTTCTTTTACAGCTATTTTTTGAAGAATAGCTTACACCACAAAGCATGTTTAAGATCCAGACATCCACAGATGATTGAGAGATGAACATGCAGATGTTGATTGAGTTGTCGAGCATAAGTGTGCAAGGCACAGAAGATAAGCAATTTCGATATCCTGTTTACGTCTGCAAACTAGCATAGTGCACATGTGTAGCAACACGAAATAGAACGTTAAGTATCTGGTAGTTATTGTTAAAAAAACCAAAGAAGATTTGTCATACCAAAGAAGATTTGTCATATTGACATTAATCTGTTGCCAGTCATAGTCTAGAAAAACATGAACAGTACTGTGCTAAAAGCAGTGCTCTGGTAGATTTAAAGATGCATGAACTACAGGCTTTTAACTTACAACTTTGACTAAAAATAGCTATTTGCCAATGTTGGTAAAAGTTGTTGCTTTACTAGCACAACAATTTGTAGCCATGTCTGCATTTCAATTGTTGTAGTTTCAAAGAATCTTTTCCAGATTAGATAATTAGATAAACAAGATAACTCTACACCATGGAATCTACACAGAAATCCTTTTAATCAACTGATATAACTGTTCACATTTTTAATATGGAATTCCTTATCAATAACTCTCTAATTACCTAACCTTATTAGGTGATTGCAACTAATTTTAAGCTTGATAATATAAGTTTTATAGCATTTATCTCCATCCAAGCAAAGAATGGACTCTTTATCGATGATCGCCTAAAGAAAATTACTAATACGCTCTGCATTAAACTTCTTTAAGGATCTTATAGCTCACATTAGCTTATAGATCTCTAGCAATTTAATACAGTAATTCGTTCCTTCCTTTTATGTCCACTATTACACGTTTTTAGCTTTTATATCTTATATATAACGCTTTCATAATTTTTATGCATTTAATAGCAAACAGCATAAATTAATATTTTGCAAAAATTTAAAGAATAAGGAAAATATTTAATTGACTTCAACAATAACCACTTAGTGCATTTATGTTAGCTTATCGCCGATAAGCAATGAAGAAGTGCTTATGCTATTTAAACGCTATTTTCAAATCAATATCTGTTTGTTTTGCTAACTCTAGTAAAGTCAAGTTATTTAACATAGATATCAGATAACTAAATCATTTACCTTATGATCTAGATTCACTAGAGGAGTTCCGTAAGATTATTAAATCTTTTCCTACAACCTAGGATTTAACAAGAATATCGATGTAACATTAACGAATGTCACTAGCGGATAACATGTTCACCATGAGAATATGGGACGGATAAAATAAAATGAGTTATTTCAATATATGAATAGAGATCATCAGATAGATTGATATTGAGCCAACTAATTAGACGAAGCTTTATGTTTACAATGAGTGAGATAAAGAGTCTCTTTAATCTATATGACTATTTGCTTTTTTCATAGCAACCGCTATAGCGAAAATTCTTCATACAATATAATGTATTTCTACCAACAACCTTTGCCAACATAGCTGGAATATTCATGACGAGGCACAGCAGTAGCCAAAAACAGCTATGGCACAAGTGCTGAAAGGCCATCATTCCCACCTTGAGAGATGATGGATCCGAGAGTTCATAGTTTCACAGTTCTTTCCAAGAAACTTATTTTAGGCGCTATCAATGGTAAAAAGTACTTTAATTTTCCTGGATATTGAATATATTTTGGTAAAATTACACTCTTTTTGGTATCGACAGAGGAATAGAAATCGTTATGCTGTTGGAATTCGTTAAGTTTATTTGAGCAGTTATGTTTGTATTTGTTCTATTTGGATGAAAGAGCTATGGATTATTCCTAGTGTCAATATAGCTGATAAATTCATCAGCAAACATACTTTCAGTTTACCACATCAATTTAGTTGGCATCAATGGTCATCGACTGAGCTTTACCTATTTGATCAAAATCGCGGATAATCTTGTAACTAGAGGCGAATAATAGTTGCGCATTTAGAAAAAATTGCAGGACAAGAGTAGATTGGCACATTGCTATCCTTTTTTGAGGTATAATGAAAAATTCAGTCGTTCTATCATAATTAATTTTATGAGAGAGATCATAAAGTGATTTGTATAAACAGATTGTGTAATCCTAAAGTTGCGTGTTGTTTTTCAAATTTACAGGGTTTACCATTTTTAGGGAATTTATTCAGAGAGGCCCATAGATAAATTTCTGAAAAAATTAACATATAGCCGAGTATAAAACAATATACAGATCATAAACATAGCCGAAGCCAGCCTAGCTCTTCTCTATGCTCTCTTCACACCATAGTTCTGCTACCCTTCATGTAATTAAGGTAAATAAATATGATAGTAATTACTTATAAAATTAGATTTATTAAAATATTGCTCATAAAATGATTTTTATGTATAAAAGAAAAATTATTCAGGATAGTAATCAAATATGATTTCTTTGCGGCAACACAATCAAAATATGCTAAGAATGTTTTCTTGTTTAAGAACATATTAATTATTTATTCATTATTTGGTGAAAAATTAATCGTCTAATAATAAATAAATGATTATATTAATAATAGCATATAAATCTGGCTAAGTGCCATCTAAAATTCTACTATCTTTGAATCTATAGAGCATTCGCATTAATAAAATTAATTTAACTAGAGCATTAAATAGTTATTAATGGTTGTTGTTAAAAGTATTTATCCGTTATTCTATAAAGATCTAAACTCTACTTATTATCATTTGCGGCCAATGCCGCATTATCGGCATAGGAACATAGGTATCATGCAAGAAGAATATCGACCAGAAGAGATAGAGCAATACGTACAACGTCATTGGGAAGAAAACCAAACATTTAAAGTAATAGAAGATAATAGCAAAGAAAAATACTATTGCCTGTCAATGTTACCTTACCCATCTGGTCAGCTACATATGGGTCATGTTCGCAACTATACTATTGGTGATGTTATCTCACGTTATCAACGCATGTTAGGTAAAAATGTGCTCCAACCTATCGGCTGGGATGCTTTTGGTTTACCAGCTGAGAGTGTAGCAGTAAGAAATAATATCGCTCCAGCAGCTTGGACTTATACCAATATTGATTGTATGAAAAATCAATTAAAAATGCTCGGATTTTCTTATGATTGGAGTCGAGAAGTCACAACTTCTAGACCTGAGTATTATCGTTGGGAGCAATGGTTTTTTACTAAGCTTTATGAAAAAGGTTTAGTTTACAAAAAAATCTCTGCTGTTAACTGGTGCCCAAATGATTTAACGATCTTAGCTAACGAGCAAGTCATTGATGGTTGTTGCTGGCGTTGCGATACTACAATCGAACGCAAAGAAATTCCTCAATGGTTTATAAAAATTACCGATTATGCTGAAGAGCTACTTAATGATTTAGAGAAACTTGATTTCTGGCCAGAGCAAATTAAAACCATGCAGCGTAACTGGATTGGACGCTCAGAAGGGTTTGAAATCACCTTTAAATTAGCAGACAAAGATGAAAAACTAACTGTTTATACTACTCGACCTGATACTTTTATGCAAGTAACTTATCTCACTATTGCAGCAACTCATCCATTAGCAAAAAGCGCGGCAGAAAAAAATCCTAAACTTACAGCTTTTATTGATGAATGTTGTAATACTAAAGTTGCTGAAGCAGAAATAGCAACAGTTGAGAAAAAAGGTATCGCCACGAATTTGTTCGCAATTAACCCGCTAACTAATGAAAAAATTCCAATCTGGGTAGTTAATTTTCTATTAATGGAAAATGCTACAGAAGCAGTAATGGCTGTTCCAGGACATGATCAGGGTGATTTGGAATTCGCAAGTAAATATCATTTACCGATCAAAGCGATTATTACTAATAATGAAGCAAAGATCCATGATCTAAAAATTAGTTCGTTGACTTATAAAAATGCGATTATTAATTCAGGCGAATTTGGTGACACGGACAATGAAGCAGGTAGCAATGCAATTACAAATAAACTAGTTTTAGAAGGTTTAGCTCAACGCAAAGTTAACTATCGCCTACGTGATTGGAGTGTTTCTCGCCAACGTTATTGGGGAGCACCTATTCCAATGGTAACAATGGAAGATGGTTCTGTCAGGCCAGTACCAGAAGAACAACTACCAGTCATCTTACCTGAAGATGTGGTAATGAGTGGAATCACTAGTCCTATTAAAACCAATCCAGAATGGGCCAAAACTAACATCAATGGTCATGCAGCATTACGTGAAACCGATACCTTTGATACCTTTATGGAGTCCTCCTGGTATTATGCTCGTTACACCTGTCCTAATTATAACCAAGGAATGCTAGATCCAAATGCGGCTAATTATTGGTTGCCGGTTGATCAATATATCGGTGGCATTGAACATGCCATAATGCATTTATTGTATTTCCGTTTTTTCCACAAACTGATGCGTGATGCAGGCTTAGTGAATTCTGATGAGCCGGCTAAGCGGTTGCTATGTCAAGGAATGGTATTGGCTGATTCTTTTTATTACTTAGATAAAAATGGACAACGAGTTTGGGTATCACCAGTTGATGTAACGGTTGAACGAGATAAAAAAGGTAAAATTGCCAAAGCAACTGACCAGTATGGACATCAACTCGCCTATACCAGGATGAGTAAAATGTCTAAATCGAAAAATAACGGCATTGATCCACAATTAATGGTAGAAAAATATGGAGCAGATACAGTTCGTCTATTTATGATGTTTGCCGCTCCGCCTGAACTTACTTTGGAATGGCAAGAATCAAGTGTAAAAGGTGCAAATCGTTTTGTCCGTCGTCTATGGCGGATAGTTTTTGAACATACAAAAAAAGGTAAAACATCGCCATTAGATAACAGTAACCTCACTCTACAGCAGAAAAATCTACGGCGTGATCTACATAAAACTATCCATAAAGTAACTGATGATATTGGCTACCAATATGCATTTAATACTGCAATTTCAGCTATTATGAAATTCATGAATAAATTAACGCGGCAGGCCTTACATGAAAATGAACAAGATCGAGCATTAATACAAGAATCTTTAGATGCTATTGTGCGGATGCTGTCGCCAATTATCCCACATGCTTGCTTTATCATGTGGAAAGCACTTGGTCACCAAGAAGATATCGATAATGCACCTTGGCCAGTTGCTGACGAAGAAGCAAAAATAGACAATACTAAATTAGTCATTATTCAAGTCAATGGTAAAGTTCGTGGGCGTATTACTGTAGATAACAATGTGTCAAAAGATGCTATTTTAGCTATGGCAACTAAAGAATATTGTGTAGCAAAATACCTTGAAGGTATAAACATCCGTAAGGTAATTTATGTATCAGGCAAGCTGTTAAATTTTGTTATCGACTAATTTAATAAGGAGATGATGTGCGTTATTTAATTATCTTATTTCTATGCCTAGCCGTGTTAATCACGTCTAGCTGCGGATTTCACTTACAAGGCAGGCCTCAGCAGATAGCTGAAAAACTAAAAAGATTAAAATTAAGCAGTGGTGATCCATACGGCCCGCTTGCACGTGCAATTAGACATGAATTACGCCTAAATAATATCAACTTAATAGATGAAAATCTTCAGAATGTTACAACCATAAAAATAGGAAGTTCATCTGAAAACACCAAAACAGTTACCATCTATCAAGATGGTAAAAGTGTAGAAAAACAATTAAATTTCCGGATCACTGCGCAAATTATCCTACCTAATGGCAGAGTTTATCCTATCAAAATATGTATTGAGCGAGCTTTCTTTGATAATCCGTTAGAAATACTAGCTAAAGACGCTGAAACCGAACTTATTAAACAAGAAATGCGTGAACAAGCAGCTAGTCAATTAATTCGAAAATTACTAATTGCGCATATGACTATTCAGAATGAGCTTAAAGTGTCACTGATTGACGAGAAAACGCTTTAGGTTAGGCTTATAATGATCCGTATTTATCCAGAGCAGCTAATTTCACAGCTTGCATATAAGCTGCAACCCTGTTACATGATTTTTGGTAATGATCCACTTTTATTACAAAAAAGCATGGATAAAATTTGTCAAATTGCCAAACAAAAAGGTTTTTCTGAGCGTTATATTTATTCGCTAGATACAAGTTCTGACTCCGACTGGAACACTATTTATAATCTTGCTCAATCATTTAGCCTATTTGCTAGCCGACAAATTCTTATATTAATTTTACCTAAAAATGGTCCAACAACCGTCATGGCAGAAAAACTACTTAAGTTGCCTGAATTATTACATGCTGATTTATTACTCATATTATGCGGTGGCAAATTAACTAAAGCACAAGAGAATAGTGCCTGGTATAAAAAAATAGGCCAAAATGGAGTCTATATAAATTGTCTTACACCAGAACAATCTAAACTACCTCAATGGGTAACCCAACAAGCAAAAGCCTTATCTATCACCTTAGATAAACAAGCTAATCAACTCCTTTGTTACTGCTATGAAGGTAATTTATTAGCCCTTAACCAAGCTCTTGAACGTTTATCACTATCATATCCTTACAGTAATCTTACATTACCTTGTGTCAAAGAGGCGATAAATAATGCCTTTAATTTTACACCTTATCATTGGGTTGATGCGCTACTTACAGGTAAAATTAAACGCGCTTGGCATACACTACAACAATTACAACGCGAAAATTATGAAGCAATAATTCTATTACGTATAATTCAACGTGAACTAATATTGCTTTTGATATTAGTACAAAAAAATAGCAATAAAGATTTAAAAAAAATATTTGATCAGCATAAAATTTGGCAAGCCCGCCGCCATCTCATTATCGCTGCGTTACAACGCTTATCATTTCGAGAATTACAGTTAGCAATACAGTTAATTACCAATGCAGAATTACATTTAAAACAAGATTATGGCTACTCAATTTGGCCAAAGTTAGAAACTTTATCTATGCTATTGTGCGGCAAATTAGTCCCTAAAAGTTTTATTAATGACTCAACAAACTAAGCAAACAGATAATTTTCCATCTATTAAAGCAATATTTGGTGGTACATTTGATCCTATTCACTATGGCCACTTACTTCCTGTTGAAGAGCTAGCTAAGCTAGTTGGTTTACAACATGTTGTTTTGCTTCCCAATCATATAGCCCCACACCGCCAACAACCTGAAGCAACTGTTCAACAAAGATTGGCAATGATAAAATTAGCAATCAAAAATAATCCGCTATTTAGTATTGATACCCGTGAACTCAAACGTATAACTCCATCCTATACCATTGAAACGCTACTCTCTTTTCGACAAGAAATAAGTTGGCAAAAGCCATTAGCCTTTATTATTGGACAAGATTCATTACTATCGATCAATACTTGGTTTGATTGGCATAAAATTTTAGATCTTTGTCATTTATTAGTTTGCGCCCGCCCAGGTTATAGCACATATTTTCTAACTTCT
>JBHEQW010000095.1:0-20199 GCA_046530935.1 Arsenophonus sp. | reverse complement strand
TAAAAAATTAACATATCGCAAAGTATAAAACAGTACTATGATCATAAGGATCTCCAAAGCAAACCAGCTTTGACACATCAAACCATAGTGTGTCATACGCGTTATAGGGAAACTTTTTAACATGTTAACGATCAATAAAGTTATTTAGATAAATTCCTATAAACATGGTACTTAAGGTTGCATTAATATTATTTATAGAAACACCTAATGTTTTCGCTTTTTTATTGATCAATATAAAAACGATATTAATAAGTATCATATTTTTCCGTTAAAATGAACATTTTGTAATATATTAGAACGTTGAGTAATGAGACCTACTAGTTGATTACTAGCTACCATTAATTTTTCATGCCCTAAATTACATTGATCAACAAGTTCATAATCAAAACCACTGCCATACTAAGTTCAGGTATCGCATGGATATTAAAAGAGAAGATGATAGCTTTTTCTGTTTTTGAAAAAGATAAATTAGCACGATTAATAATTTAAGAAACATGATTTTCATAACTATGAACATTCTTTTTCATCTTGTAGTACAACAAAACCAACAAGTATATTGTGTCCATATCCTGTGAACACAAACCTATACTTACAGTAAAAAAATATTTAATATTCACTTTTTCTTTTTTGTAAAAATATTGATTTATATTATAAAATACTGTAACCGCCATTTCCAAAATGGCATACAACAAAGTAATCATTTTGTAAGGCACATATAAAATTAGTGTAATTACACTATCGGAGATTCTCTTGCATGAATAGAAACCATTTGACTTTTCATGAGTGATTTCAGATTAAAACCGGAATAACTGACGGCGTTAATCATGGTCCAATTGCTTATAGAATTCGCTCGGCCTTTCCCACTTCTAAGCAGAAAAGTGAACCATAATACTGATCTGACTTTAATGGAATTTATTCTTGTATAAGATCTGATTAATATCTTAGTGAAACCTAGACATCTAATTCCATCTCCACTGAATGCATTTAATCAGAAAACCGAGGACACTCAGGTCCTTATAACTAACTTAGTCTCTTATCCATAAAGAACTTCCTTACATACCTCGCTTGAAGTTATCAGTTGGAAACTGCGTTTAAATCATGTAATTACTATTAGCAATAAAACACTTATATGGCTATATAAAGATAGAGATACTGGCAGAGAAAAGCTGTATCTCCTGCTTTTTTCATCGAAGCAAACCTTATCACTATTAGAAGGAAGAATCAAAGCCTAGCTCCACTCTATTTCTAATAGAGTTGCTATTGAACAGAAATCCTCTGAGACTAATCTAAAGCAACAAGCCAGTTATTTTGATATTGATACTGTATTTGTAAGGCTCAATCATAACCTTATTTTTACTAACTTTATCAGAAAAGCTAAAAGGAAGATGATTATCAGTATATTTCAAAATAAACGTGCTGAGATTGTTATAGATGCCTCCTGATATCATGACAAATACTTTTCTTCTCTAACTTTAAAGCACTGAATGGCAATAACAGTTCTTGGTTTTCTATACATAAGCAGATCATTGAGGTTACACATCACTGATGCTGATATGTCTTCTTTAGCAGACCTTATCATTCATGGGGTCGTGGCCTAAATAAAAAATAAAATAGAGTAATAGACTTACTTTCCTTTAACCTTAAATGGACTAACTTCAATCAGATTACAGACATGAAAATTACAGAACTTGAGCATATCCTCAATACAAGAGAAGAAAAATCAGTGATCTTATTCCCAAATAAGGTATTTTAGCTGATCTGCTCTACTACCTGCATAACGGTTTATGATTATATTACTTTTCAACTTAAAAATAAAGCAATTATCTATTCCTAAATTGAACCTTATAGGATCTAAATCATTGTCAAGTACCTATTGATCTTCTGCAGGAAGAAACGAATAGTGTAACTTTCGAAAAATGCTATACATATATTACTAATATAACAAAAATCACTATGTAACGGTCTGTGCCTTTAAGCACACCAACAATACTTATGATATAATGAGTAATGCTCGCTTTTTTCAAAACATGCGTGTAAACCAGCTAAAAAAGCCAGGCTATTTACCATGATTAAACATTTAGATGGATAGATTTTAATATTGTTTTATAAAACACTGGAGTTAGGACAAATACGACCAAAACGAAAAGCACAATTGAAGCAACAAAAAATAGTGATCGAAAATTTACGATAGGTCTTATATTTTGGGGATAAGATGGTTTTTTTGAATAATTTAGGTTTAACTTTGAACAAATCTTTCATAGACTGCAATGTAGTTTTACTGCAAAATACTGATTTCTATCATTTTATTGATGGCATCAAAAAACATATGATGCAGAGTAGTGATCTCAAGCTCTTGGACAGAATTAAAATTATGGCTTTATAGCCATCTTCTATACACTCATTAAATCGATCGAGAATACCATTCCTTTGAGGATGCCTCTGATCAGTAAGCGGATATTTTATGGCAAACTCTCTCTATACACAAATGGCTGAATTCATGTTTTTCAGTGCCTTAACATTCTCGTAAAAAATAGTCTGTAAATTCTTTTATATTACTTGTAAGTACCAGATGAATAGACATGGAAGAGATGCTTGGTTAAGATCACGTAATAAGCGCTAGTATTAGCTACACTCTTAGACTTATAAAGACGGATAAAACCCAATCTATGGCCATAATCTATACCTACGAAAAGGTAATATCAGGAAGTTTTATTGAATTATGCTCATTTTTCGTATATTAGGTTTCAGAGATGGTATCTTATCATCCTGGTGCTTAATTTCGTGCATGATTATAATAAATATAGAAATGATATCGCATGAAAAAATCCACCATACAAATATCTGCGAAACTAGATATTACAAGTGGTCCATTGCATGGACTCATCCGTAATGGCGCCATACAGATTTATAGCCACCACAGTTAAGACTGTAGGTTAAAGACAACATGCCATGACAACATGTGAACACACTTTCTTAAACAGGTATCAAAAAAATCTGTTATAACGAGCTTATTTGCTACAGCGAACTATACAGATTGGTATTGGCGATCTTAAAATTAAAGTACATAAGGTCAAGGAGATCGTAGCTGCAACAGAATATGCTTCAACAGCTCCTTGCTTACTGCCTTATCTAAAGCGTGTAAAAAGCCTCGAATAGTTACTACTGTAGTTATACTTGCATACAAAGACCTGCATTCATTATCCACAAATGATTTTCACGAAGCTGATTGAGATGGCAATTATATTGATGAAAAAGCATATGCTCTATCTCAAGTACGTAACATCAACTATCAGCAGACTGAAATAGTAATGGCTTAAAAAACAGAGATAATTGTTGTGCATCCGTGATTTAAGCAATGCGCACCACGTTTATTTCTAAGTTAATAGCATAGATATACAGTAATCGCAGGAAAAATGATATCGTCTTTGCCAACGCCTAGATGGAGGATTATTATCCTCGCTGAGCATGTATGTAAATAGCTAGCTGCGATCGAATATGCTTATCTGGAATCAGAACTAAACTTGCCATGATTTCTTAATTCCCCACGAGCGCCTGACTTAACTATATCTTCCAGATCTGCTACGTAAGACAGCTGCACTTTGTTTTTGTAAATTCAATGGTGCAAAGAGACGTTTCTGAATGCGCAGCAGCACCAACCATGTATTGGGTATACAAAACATCTAATGTACTGGGTTCATTCCAAAAAGGCATGCAATAAAAAGTTAAATCTGAGCTGAATGTATGTCTACCTAACAGATGGCTGCAATACCACTAATAAAGCCATTGATATTTTATTAACAATGTTTACAACGGAATATCCTAAAGCAATGAAAAAACTGTAAAAAGATAAAGAAGAATTGTTGGCATTCAATACTTACCATCAGTGCATTTTTCGTCAACAAGAACAAAGAATCTAATTGAATAGGCTTTTGCGAGAGTCAAGCTACGATGCTGACGAGCAAAAAACTGTGGTTTGAGAAAAATAACCATTTCAATGCTATTTAAGGTGCTATACTCTGATCAGAAAAGCTGGAAACGGGGAAAAAGTATTTGATCTTCTGTGACAACTTAATAGTAAACAACATTCAATTTAAGGATGAAGATCAGATTAATGAAGTATCAGAGGTGAGCATAATACCATGAGCACCATACACTAGATTTGCTAATAACGCCTCTTTAACTGCATCTGTGTTAGATTAACAAACGTTATTGATAAAAATTATCTATATCATCATGAAGGATTTTAGCTAGAGAACTTGGCATGAAAAAGCAAAAAGTTATATAGATCAAAGAACTTTTTTCTCACACTTCCTGTTAACATAAATGTACATCTCATTAGTTTAGTTAGCTCGACGGCAATCTGTAAGATAATGTGGCTTAATGCGTTGAAGAAACTCATTCCACTTTTCCCACCAATATTCTCATAGTGAATAAATAAATTATCTACTTAGTAGATTTACTTTATCATTACAAAAGCAATATCGTTGCAAAATCCACGATTGTAGGAAAAGATTTTATAATCTCACTAAAACTTCTCTTGCAAAACTTTATCAGAAGTATAAATGGTTTTGTTATTTGCAATGCATATTGAATAGTTTGACTTTAATATTAGTCAACGAAACAAAAAGTCATTGATTTACAAAAGGTGTTTAAATGGCATAATTCTTTCCTTGCTTCAGCAGCAATAGCTAACATAAATGCACTAAGTGATATTGTTGAAATTTACTAAACATTTTTCTCTGAATCATTTAAAAGAAACATTTACCATATTCCACATATGAAAGCTAAAAAATACGGGATAGGAAAATATAAAAGGAAATAATGAATCGCTGATTTAATCGCCAGAGATCGACAGAGTTATGTAGGCGATGAGATTCTTAAAAAGTTTAATGCAGAGTGTGTTATAGCAATTTTCTTGAGCGAATCTTTGATAAAGAGTCTATCTTTTGCTTGAATAGAGATAAATTTTACTAAACTTTTACCAGTTAGCATGAAATTAGTGAGCATGGCTTAATGAAGTCAAATAATCATAGAGTTATTTATTGGCAAGGAATTTCACATTTAAACTCTGAATAGTTATATCAGCCGATTAAAAGAATAGATGAGCAGATTTCATGGTATATGATTGTTTTATTTACTAAATAATCTGGTCTTGAGGAAATTGTTTAAAAGAACAACAATTGAAATACAGATGTGGATACAAATTGCAGCGCAAGCAAAACAACAATCTTTGCTACATGGCTTTAATTACATAATTACTTTGCTGTGAAGCGTCATATCATAAACATTATCTTGAATCGCCAAATTTGCCAACCCAAAAACAAGTAAGGACATTTACCTAGGTTGCCTTTATACTTTCAACTGACGCCGCAGTTTCTACCAATGCATGCGTTTTTAGCAGCACACATCCTGGCCGATAATCAGTTAAACATCTAGCATCATCTGTTTTAATTTGCACTTATCAGAGCATTGGCCTGCAACTTTCCAGTTAAACCACTATGTTAGGTTTAATTGATATTAAAGCAAATCTTGTCAAAGCTAACTGATGCAGTTATTACCGTCGCTCTCGAATAAACCAACGGCGTAGGTATGCTATGGTTTCTTTTAGCGGCTATATGTTGGCAATGCTAGTGTTTGTTATCTAACAAACACATTAGGTTTTCTCATTTTTTGTAGGCATACACACATAAGAAAAGTCCTGATACTTCGGCTTATAGCAATTTAACAGGCATTTCATTATTTCGGAATAATAAATACTGAGAGCGACGTAGTAATAGTGTAAAATCACATGCATATGGATGGAAGTCCATATAGGTCTAAAATCATCACAATTGTGACCTAGTGATTGTTTATCAATGTACTCATGCTCACCCTAAACCATAAGAGTTCGCCAGTTAAATACAAAATTACCGATTGAATGTCAATTTCTCATACGCTTCTTGTTTGTCAGCATAGCCCAGGCGATCATCGATGCTAGGGCATCGTCTTCGATATCAAAGAGTTTGGAACACTAGCCAGAGAAAATGCTATCAACCAACCAGCAGCTGGTTGGTTATTAGCAGAACACACTTTCTTAGGCAGTAATTTCTCGGCACGTTTAGTAACCAACCAAGCCTCTCTAGCTAGAGAACGTTTATTAGCGACGCTAACAGAGCACGTTGACGTGATTGTAAATTGCAATGTAGCAAAAAAAATTGTTGTTTTACTCGCTCTGAAATTTGTAGCTACGTCTGTATTTCAATTGTTGTGCTTTTAAACAATTTTTTCCAGGTCAGATTATTTAGCAAATAAAACAATCATATACCATGAAATCTACTCATCCATTCTTTTAATCGGGTGATATAACTATTCATAGTTTAAATGTGAAATTTCTTACCAATAAATAACTCTATGATTATTTAACTTCATAAGCTATGCTTACTAACTTCATGCTCATTGGCAATGAGTTTAGTAAAATTTATCTCTATTCAAGCAAAAGATAGACTCTTTATCAAAGATTGGCTCAAGAAAATTGCTATAACAGACTCCGCATTAAACTTTTTAAGAATCTCATCGCTTACATGACTCTGTAGATCTCTGGCGATTAAACCAGCGATTCATTATTTCCTTTTATCTTTTCCTCTGCAGAGTTTTTTAGCTTTCCTATTTGGGATATAAACGCTTCTATTTAAAGGATTCAAGAAAAATGTTTCGCAAACTTCAATAATACTACTTTGGTGCATTTTTATTAGCTATCTTTACTAAAGCTAGAAAGCATTGATGCCATATAGAGGCTATTTTAAATCAATGCTTATTTATTACTCTAACTCCACGCGTAAAGTTAAGCTATTTAACATATACAGCAGATAAAACTAAATAATTTATCCTTGTGATATAATTTCGCCAGAGGAGTTTTAGTAAGATTATTAGATCTTCATGAAATCATTGATTTTGCAATAAAACTCACTATAATATTATTTAATGAAGCTATCAAGCAGATACTATATTCACTATAATAATACAGGCAAGTTAAAGTGAAATGAGTTGCTTCAATTTATTAATAAAGGTCATCTTACAAATTGTCGCCCAGCTATCTACTGATAGCTACCTTTAATGTAACCGTAAAGTGAAGAAAAAGTCTCTTTGATCTGTATAACTCTTTGCTTTTTATAGCAATTCCTCTATGAAAAATTTTCATGCAGTATAAGATACTTTTACTAAAACTATCTTTGCCAAGATAGCCTTTTAAAACCATGTGATATCCACACCATCAACTAATAGCTTAATTTCTCTCAGATACTGAGCTGTATCAATAGATTTTTCATGGCGTAATCCTCTAGCCAGTTTTATCCCTGGAAGCACTAGTAAGCGTCAGAAAGTTAATGGCAATAGAGTTTCACCAGATTTTCATTGCGGTGTAAAAAAGTTCCTTAAATGCATCGCACGGATGCAACCTGCTTATCTTGAATATATTTGGAACCAACATAGATCCCCACAGTCAAGGTTTGCGTTGAGGACGCTACTCCTATGTGTATTCAGAAGGCATTATGGCTTAAATTTCTGCTCAGTGTAGAAAAAGAAGTTGGAGCGACGCTACACAACTCAGATATGACTTATCATTTTTCTATCTTTACCAATCAGTGTTATAACTTTAGCAAACAGGGTTACAGGCGCAAGCAATCAAGCACTGCGCTTAATTTAATCTATGACATCTTTCCACTACAGAGCCTTGTGATTAATATATATAGGTCATGTACTCTTAACGGTAAAGCAGTGTATACATGCCCGCTAACACCTGAGAACATTTATGCGAGTGTAACTCAGACGTTTTCATAATTAAAATTAGGTTGTTATAACGTTTATTCCTATAATACACCCTTTAGAATTGCTAACAACTAATTGGAAGCGCAGACTAAACTCACGAGAAACAATACCACGCCTGTTTTATAATGCTTTTCATTGTCATGATAAAGTAGTTTTTTAGATCATTGCAGAAGACGAGGTTGAGCTTGCCAAGTTCCTATCTATAGTGCACAATTGATGACTTCTGATAAAAGCCAAGCAAGTGAATGATATTTACGGCACACAACAAGCTTTACATAATGCTCATGTGCCACATAACGAATACGCATGTAGAGAGTTGGATTCGCCAATAGCAAAAAACTTAACTGACACGTAGTTGGGAGCTCCAAGGCCTCTTGTTCCGGCTCTCTTTGCAACACATCTTGAGAAAACCAACTCCTCATTAATCTCAAAGAGTTTACGGATCATTATCTAGCTAATATTGAACTCCGACTAGCCGAGGCGATATGACCAAACCCACATAGTACAATCATTTTTCACCTTGCTATCATCAAAGGTCATTACGATTTTTGCATTACCTTTGTCTAGGCCAGACTCTACTTCATGAGTGTATATAATAAGACTAGCATCTCTAGTAACATGCATGAAAAACGTATCTAGCCGGTGTTTTGAGAAAACGCAGCACTCATAGCTGCTGAAGTTTTAAACTCATTTGGCTTGCAATAGCTTTGCTAAAAAGGCTGATTATAAAAAAATTGTTATGCATGAGATGTGCCATACGAGGACCTGGTGCTAGTACTTTCCACGACTACCTTAACTGGGTGGCTAGTAAGATAAAGATCTGCATGAAGCAGCTCACCACAACCACAAGCTGTGCATAGTTGGCATCGTTATAGAATAACGAATGGTATTGATGTTATATATCGCGTCACCAGAAACGACATACGCTGCCAACTTACACGATTTAGCTTATTATTTTACCGCTGACTGTGCTAATGCCATATGTTTCCTGCACAATCTCCAAACTTTTGCAGACTGAGATACATTGTGAGATGGTATCAATAAAGTCCTTCATGGATATTCCAAATTGGCAATAAGCATCCAACTGGTAAATTTCATCACGTATTACACTCAGAAAATCTACCTGCACAGTCTTGGCGACAGTAAACATCTTGGCGTGAAATTCCACCTATTATTCTAACAAGTTCCATGTAAAATGTAATTACCATTAGCACGGAAAGTAGACGATGGATTTTTTATGCTGCTGGCAGCTTACATCTACTCGGTAAAATAACAAATATAGCAATAAATTTTTTTTAATGGCCGCATCTACGGTGATTGCGCTGTAGGCTATAATCTTTTTTCCACATAGCAGGCGTCATGAATGCACGTATTAAACAGGTTAACTACCAACGTTATTGGTAGAAATCAGCAGTTACCCACTACAACCATCAACATGTTGAGCGCCAGCACAACCTTTATGAATTTCTTGAATGGATTTCTAAAAAAGCAACCTTGTTATCACAACATCGCCATACAAACAGTAAATATTGAAATAGGGCTGTAGGCTAAACACCTGAATTTTAAAGGAGCTGTTATAAAAGAGATTATATACTGTAGGATTTACTATTGCTTTTCGTTGTTCTAGAATAGAATTATTATAGATGTCAGCTTTTTGATACTTTTAAACGCCATGGCAACCAGCTTGAAGACTGCAATATATTCCAGCCACGTCTCTTTCTTTCTATGCTATTTTTGCTATAGCAACGTAAACCACATTACATCTATCATAGGGCCGTAACTTGCTGGCGCTAATGTGATGAAGTTAGGCCTACGGCATCAGTTGAGATCAAATCAGGTGGTACAGCTGGATTTTTTGGCAATGCAGACCAGGCTATCATCCAGAAACCAGCGTTTTAATAAGGCAAAATACCAAATTATCTTATAATAATCCAAGTAATTCAGATATATCGACGCAGTTAGCGTAGGTCTGTGGCATCTCCTGTAGCTCAATTTTATAAGGAGTTGGTTTTATGGCAGCAGACTGTTTTTTATTGCTCTGCTTATTAACGTCAGAACTAATATTCTTAATAATGCATCTCCATTAAATCAATTCCTACATCAGGAGATTAGTTAGAAGAACTGAAAAATCATGATCCTGTTTCAAATGTTTTTGAAATAACACTGAACAGACTTTTAAAAATTTGTGCTACGGTAAATTCTTCTCCTGAAGATGCTTTAGAGCTTTTCTTGTCTCTAAAGAAATTTAGAGCAAATTTTCATCAAATTAACCAAATTATCTACCAAAAGCAATATTAAAGAATAGCAGACACTTCTATTAAAAATTTTTTTCGATGCAAGCCCAATGAAATAACTTACCATCTTGTAGGCTAGCGTTGTTCTATTTGAGAGACATCAACAAAGGCTAGCAGTCTAGATGGCCAACCTAGAAGCTAAGACCTCCGTTGTCATGTATGTGCAAGATGAGATTGCTGCACCTGTTTTAACAAAATTCTCACTTGCTTTCTTGCTTGTATTAACAAATGAATCTCTCGCACAAAGTGCTCGATCAAGCAGCAGGTGACATTAAATTAGCATTTGCTCATCTGTCTCAGACAGTTACACTAAAACAATGCTCATAAATATCAAAAAGCAACATTTGATAATTGTACATTCGTTTCTTGCTCATAATTTATCCTGAATATAGTTAGGTATTAATCATTACTCAGCAAAATATTGCTTAGGATTTGGCTCTATATATGGTAAGTCTCATCCAAACTTCCTGCCCACGAAATGCTTCACTGCTGGCATTAGCCAGTTCCTAGATAAAATATGAAAAATGTTCCATCTATCGTATCTGTGGCTCATCTCTACTGTGTGCTTAAAACACTGAGCATATGGCTTCTTTAATAAAATCAACAACAATTTCGTTGTTATCCAACATTCAAATCTACTGCTTGTACAGACTATAAAATAATAAAGATCGCACCATTTTCATAATCATCCACGAAGTTTCTCTGGTTGATTTCTTACATAACTCGCCGGTAATGATGGTGGTCTTTCTGCTCAGACGCAGCTAGAGAAAATCCATTGCTACTCACTCGTTTTGTATCACTAGCCGGTTAACCTCTGAACTGGATAGATGTTGATCGACATGCATACCACGGCAAAGTCAATAAACAGCTTAATCTCTTACCCAATCTATAACTGAGTAAGGTGTTTTTTTTGCACTAGTTCAAACAGGAGTTGAGAAATATTCATCGATAAAAATTAACCTTACTGGCTAGAAAGTGTATAATATTTTCTTTTTTGACTGATTTTATCACTCCAAAAATCCAAATTTTGCACGATATGTATGAGTATGGGCACGCGACCCATTAGGCAACGTCATATCCGCATCCTCTCAAATGAGCTATAAGATTCCCACCAGGAAAGCTATTAAGCTGTAACACTTCTTTCTCCAGACAGACAAAGCCTTAGTAGAAGACACTCATGTGGTTGCGCAAAACCTTATGACTATAGAGCAGCGAGGGCGGCCATATAACACTCACTTGTTTATTCAAAATAATAATTATTCAGTAAACGCACCATTAATTAGCAGCACTGATATTTTATCAAAATATAGTTAATCATCCTCCCACTCTGATAAAAGATTTTTCTGCCAGAAATTCCAGATGATGCATCACATAGCCTGTAAGCTATGCTAGCTATCTTTTAAATTCCTCTGCAACTTGGTAATTTTCAGTCTCATGGCATTATGTACCGTATTCACTGACATCATTGCATACACAAGTAGTGGTTCTACCGTCAACAGACGTGGCGCGGTTAATGTGATAAACTTGCTCGCATTCGGCAAAGGATCGCTAGTTGCATCATCTACAAAAACAGAGATCTAGAGCTTTGTGTTCACGGCATAGACTGCCGAAGCGATATACTATTTTTGTGCGTTAAACCACACTGGCATCTTCCTGCCTCTGGCCTAACAGGCTATACAGCAAGCTCTACCTAAGTGGATCAATAGCTACCAGCACCATAGAGCCACAATGTATCTACCTGAGCATAATCACAACGCGCAATAACGCGCTAATAGATTTTTAGGTATGTCACTTGTTAGCCATCTGGTGGAGTTATCGTTTCTATCGTTTATTCATGATGCTATTGCGTTTGTCGATAATGCTTTGGCTGGTTAACCGTGCTCTTGTCTGTATTACACTGTTTAATCACGGCAAGCAGTTTCTGAAAAAAGCATCTAAGAGCCAGCTAAAAAGATTAAGATATCATTAGTGAGTAGTAATGAACCTAGATATAACACAAATAACCTGTTTGTAGGATGGCTTGGATGATGGATAAGTAGTTTTTGTTAATGTCAGGACTTTTATTGACTGCAGGAACAACAAAAATTCAGCTTGCCAATATGAAAAAATACATGCGCTTACAAACTCAACAATTACCAACAATAATCCTTTATGGAACTTATTTGACAGTATTTTTTATTTTCTTAGTGTTTATATTATTTTTTAAGCGTCACTGTTTTCTCAAATTCAACTAATAAAAGAACTATTGTATATGGCGTTGCTATGTCAGCACCTGCTGGAGTCAAGCAAACTGTAGCGAGTAATAATAAAGTCAGCAAATACAACATCATCTCCGTTTTTAATAGCTTGTTTATGATGGCGTTCCATCAAGGTTTAGGCAGTTCATGCCAGCATATGTATTAGTAGGCAAAGCTGTGATTGAACAGACAGAACAGCGTGATGCTAATTCAAGCCTTGACACAACAAGGAAACTCATTACAAGCTGTTAGAATATAACCGGTATTGAGGCGATTTAGCATTGTCAAGTGCATAACCGCGCCCAGAAGCAGCGACATTGTAAATAAAATCAACAAGCCATACATGCTACCCATCTGATAGCAGCACCCATCACATTGACTGTTGTTAGAATCACTACAAAACCATGAGATATATATGTTCCGCCACACCGTCATGACACATTCACATTACGTAGGAGTTTTTAATATATCGGCGATGATAATGTTGACACCGATATAAGCGTTGAATACGGTGAATACGCCGATGATATATTGTTATGATAAGGCTATAATTCATCTTCCTCTCTTCCACTATCCTATCATATAAACTAGTATGTCAGGCAGCTAACGTCACAAGAGGTCTCTGCCTGTGGTGAAACGGCAAGAAGTTTTTTATATAAAACGGTATACAAATGTGGTATAGCGATATCTTTATACAATGGCATCCTGGAAACAGGATTAACATTAGGTAAAAAGGAAGAAAATTATTCTCCTTTAATAATTTTTCTACTTTTCTACTATGAGGCCACTCGTACAAAGTCAATTATTTTATTTAGATAACTTCATAGTGGTTTGGTTGCTAAAGATGGCGTGTTGGAGTACGGTTTAAATAGAGCTTACATTGAATTACAATCATTTTATAAATCTGTATCTGAACTAGCTATATTCCGATATATATTCCTTACGAAGCATCTCAATCGGCGTGACCTATACCTGTTGACAAATGTTGAATATTTCATTCTCATGAAAAGCATTTAGCAATGCTAATACTTTTAACTAAATAATAGTTACGCTAGCTGGCACACACCGCGTCATTGAAACAGTCACTTTACAGACTAAAAGCCACGCCAAATATGCTAAGATGAAACCATGGCTTTGCAACTCTCATTAACCATTATATCCACAACTGCCTAGACCAAATCCGTTTGGTGTTGCTTCATCACTTATCTAATTAGGTGAATTAAGTAATAATGTTATTATACAATATCTTACTCCATAAACAGATGCATTGTATTGCGAAGTGGCGACGATAATCTCTGAACTGTCAGTACCAACTTCAATCTAACCCATTATAAATCTGATAATCGCTAGGTACAAACTTTTTGTTTGGCATCCCATTCCATGGAGATGCAAGCAGCTGCTAGCATGCAGAGTTGATGCCTCAAAGAGCTTGAGGATTTTTAGAAGCTTAACGGCCATAGCACGTTATCCTAATTGAGCAAAGATAGGTTGTACCACAACGCTAACAGCTTAGCATATTTTCCTTCGCAGTAGTTAGCTTTATCTAAGCATTAGTTCAGCCTTTTCACTAAACTAAAAAACCAATAGCTATGGAGCAGTCTTGTCTGATGACAAGACTTTTATCAATAAGGTTAAGGCAGTTTAACACAGCCTAAAACTGACTTTGAGCGCACATCAAAAGATTATTTTGAAAGTTAAGCATAACATATGATAAGCTGAGGCACCATCATCTCTTGCAACTAGTTTTACCGACGCTAATTTAATCATGGTGCCGAAATAAGTCTATTTATTCAGTTGTAACTCGCATGTGTGGAATTGTTGAGCCACATGGATAAGTTTGATTAAGGTTGCTCTTTGTCATGGCTTATATGCTTCTGTTTTTATCGATACAGGTTAGTTTTTTTATAAGTCCTATTACAATGCATCTAGTTTGCAGGCCTTTTTATCGTCAATCATTGTTACCAGCCCGTTTATTGGAATCTGATCGAACATGATTTCAATCCCATAAATAATTTAGCATATTTCTCAAGTATTATACTTATATGAAAGAAAACAGCAGAGTACTACGGCTTAATTATAATATTAAGCAAGTTTTAATACTTTTTAAAACCTGTCTATTATGACTACAACGAACGATCCAGTACAGCGTTAAAAACTATATTTTTATTCGCTGCGATCAATATACCATCTACATAATCCAGCTAGCCCGATGTGTGTTTATTATGCGCGCAAAATTTAAAGCATTGTTGTTAACAATGGCTATTTTAAGACAAGATTGTTTGGTAGCAATTTATTCTATTAATATGAAGCATTTTTGTTAGATAAGTTGGTATGAAAAAGCAAAAAGTCATACATATTAAAGAGACTCCTTAAGTACCTGCAAACATAAAACTTCATTTCATTACTTCGCTAGGCGACAATCTATGGAATGATGTTGATTGATTGAGGCAACTAATAATACTTTATCCAGCCAATATTAGTTTATTATCATGCTAAACATGCTATCTGCTGTAGTAATTCATTAGAATTACAGCAATATCATTATAAAATTTCAGATTGCAGAAAAACATTTACAATGTTATCAGAAGTCATCTAGCGTGGCTATATCAGAATGAATAAATGATTTAGTTATCTACGATATATATTGAATGGCTTAACTTTACTGGAATCACTAAAAGAAAGAGGCATTGATTTAAAATAGCGTTTAAATAGCATCACTGGTTCTTTTATTCAGCAGCGACACCCAACATAAATTCAGTAACTGGTTATTTGTAAAGTCTATGAAATATTTTTCTTAGA
The DNA here is from genome assembly GCA_046530935.1 of Arsenophonus sp. GTDB lineage: Bacteria > Pseudomonadota > Gammaproteobacteria > Enterobacterales > Enterobacteriaceae > Arsenophonus. The sequence goes on along the minus strand of JBHEQW010000095.1, from coordinate 5,066 downwards.
ATTTTTTAAATGGAAGCGTTTACTTTCCATATAAGAAATCTAGAAAACAGCTTGGATCACATGGAATAAAAGAAAAAATAAATTACTATCTTAATTGCTTAAGCTTAACAAGATCACGTGCGCGATGATTTTAAAGAGATTAATGCAGAGTATGTTAATCTTTATTAAAAATCTGAATAGAGTTATATCAACAGTTTAATAAGGATACCTGAGTAGATTCCTACTGTAAGGTTATTTTATTTACTAAATTATTTAGCCTAGAGAAAGTATTATTTAAAATTACAACAATTAAAATACAGACAAGAAGTGTGCCTATAAATTGCTATGCGAGAAAAGCAACAACATTTGCATACATAAAGCTTTATGATTACATACATATTCCTCATCGTTTATTATTGATGCTGTTACCAGCTGAGAAAGCCGTAGTCATTAGTCGTTTTATGCAAAAAACTTTTTCTCTCTCTCGACGATCTAATGGTCGAGTTATACTCGAATTATTGAACTATGTTGTATATCAATCTAGCCTAAATTGCTATTTATACAGGCAGGTAGTGAAAAATTTGCGTGAAATAAGAAAAAAAATACCACAAAAACCGACGAAGCATAAAATGGTTGAAACATACGAGACTAGTTATATCTGCGCATAGAAATAAAATATTTTCTGCAAATACTAAACAAAACTTCATGAAGTTATCTTTTCGTAGGTATATAGATCACACAAATCGATGTGTTTTTATCAGTCTTTACAATGAAAAGACTGCAGCCAATGCTCGACGCTTCTTACCTGATCTTAACCTAGCATCTACAATAGCTACCCACATCTTATTATACTTACAACAATAGCAAAGAATTTAAAAACTTCTTTTTTATCTGCAAAAAGGTTCATCCGCCAGAAAACAGGAATTTTACCTGTTATATATAGAACTTGGTATAGAACACCAACTTAGCCAGCTGATGTATTACACAAATGAATTGTATTGCCGAGCGATTTAATAATCTAATAGAAGATTCGTTGCAAAGCAAGATAGGTTCAGTTCTTATCAAGAGCTTAGAGTTGTTAACAAATCTAGCGTATGGAGAATCAGAGCTATACGTTTTAGTATAATGCTTTATTAATCTATTCTTTATCCTTAAATTAGACATTGTTTAGCACCAAGGTCATCAAGGTTAACTCAACTTAGGAAGTTCCAACCTTTCTGAGCAGATGCAAGCAACTTAAATAGCATTGAAATGATTGTTTTTCTTAAACTGGAGTTTTTTATGCGAGGGCTTCGTAGCCTTACTGACATAAAAGTCGATTCAATCGGATTTATCATTCTTCTTGACGCAAAGAACGCTCTGATGGGAAGTACTTAGAATACCAGCAGTTATTCTCGATATTTCTACAATGTTATCATCGCACTTTAAGGCTGATATTTCACTGAAACCATTGCAACAAAACATCAATGGCTTTTATTAGTGACATCGTGGCCTCTCTTGCTATGTTAAGATCTCCACCAGGTCAGCCTTAACTTTCGCTTGCATGCATTTAGGGAGTGAAGCTAGCATATTAGTTGTTTCGTTATACTAAAAAGCGTTGCTTCTGCGATCCTTGATCGTTAGACACGTCAAGATCAAGATCAAGTATAGCAGTCTGCATAGTTAGCTATGATAAATAATCGTCATGATTGATGGCATGACATCCATCGACAAGGCTGGAGTTTTCAGCATGGCTTCGAGTTCAACATCAACCACTGGAGGCTATCAGATTGCTGCTTGGGCACAATTACGAATGAGTTCATGTAAGGAATCACAGCTAGGTATCTGGTTTTGTTGATGCCTGTATGTAATGTAGACTTTTTCATGGCATATCATCTCTCTGTTGTTGAAGCCATTCACTAAATCAATCAGTAGGATACTCTACCATCTCTGAAACCATAAACTAGAAATGACCATAGCTTAATCTTAAGATTACTTAACATTGATATGTTTGCCTATGCGATCTGAAATCGTCCACCAAATCAGTATTTGGTGGTAAAACTCTTTTATAGTATATAAAAGATTAGTTTAAGGTTAAACCTTCATTATTCAATAAAAACAACATACTATCTTTATGGAAGTGACAATTAAGCGTAAAGTTATTAATAGTAAATTTAACGCTGAATATTTTACTATTGCAGATGTTTATCTGTTTATTATCTATTATTGGGCTACAGTAATTATTATTGGCCTTAAAACAATATCAAGATTTAAAATTAGTATATTAAAAAAAATTACAGAACATAAAACTGTACAGAATGATAGCCATTAACAACTGAAGGTTTATTCTGATATTAGTTTTGTTTATTGCTCTTAAAATGTTTTATTTAGCTTGAAGAGAAATCTTCTGGAATAAAATTGTTAATCAAGCTTTATCCTCTTTGAAGTAATTAGCAAGATTTGCTATCAACTGGTATTGTAGGAATTAGTTATAATTCATATTTTTCATGGCTTTTGTCTTTAACACCACTTCATAAACCACTACGGCTACATGATCTAATATACCAGATAACAATTTATAGTTTAATAAATCAATAAGCATTAAACCGATGATGAAATCGCGCAACTATTCCTACTAGTTGTTGTTTACCTAATAAATCAGTGCCCGACTAATATGCTAGGAATATGCTTAATCTTTAATAGAATTTTAAAAAAGTTAGTATGATGGAAATTGGAAAGGCTAAAGATATTTATCCAAAACTGTGTAAAGGAGCTTTTTTTGACATAATTCCTTGCCACTAAATAACACTTATTCAACATTAGCACTAATCAATCTTTACAATTCCTAATATAGATTAGGTGCGAATCTATCACAGATAAGTAAAGCTTCATAATATAAACTTCAGGCAAGCTATACACTCAACTAACTCGGATGCAATAATACAGATTATTTCAGTATCTGCTTAATCACTAAATGATAGGAATAGCAAAAAAATGATTAGTTTTTTATCTATTTAATAAAATTAACAATAACTGTACCTTGCACAGAAGAATTAATCCAACACTTCATCACTTCAGAGAAGTGCATGACAATATTTTAATTAATAGATCTTAGAAATACAGCTAACTATATCTGTTAAATATTAAGGCACCACCACAAATAATAACTAGATCTTCATTATTAGTATGCTGTATAATCAAAAAAATTTTAGCGCCAGTAAGGAGCCAAACATAATTTCCAATTCGTTGCATAGAAAAAACTGTGACTCTATTTAGAGTCGTATGGCTAGAAACACCTGCTAATAAATTGATAGAATACTTTTCATATATCACTCATTTTATTTTTAATAATACTTGTTGTTATAACAAAAAAATCATTACTGCTCTAAATAGCAATTAACACATTAATAATTAATCTAATAAATACCAATAAGTCTAATCTCTAGGTTAGACAAAGCTTATGATGATTAAATTTATACTGCTACGCACTCATCATTATTGCCAATTAATTAAGCAGTAATGTTTTTTGCTACGCCTTATCAACGAATAACGACCAAATAGGCGATCTTTTGCAGTAAAAATATATTCAGGATCAATACATTTTTCGCCATTAATCGAAACTGCATTTGAGCTTATCATTGTTCTAGCTTGCCCACGGGAAGGAACTAATTTTGCTTTGACTAGTGCCTGCTGTAAATCTGCACCTAAATTTAACTTGACCATCGGCATTCCATCTTGTGCTAGCTGATCAAAATCTGTTTCGGTTAAAGCCATAACTGTATCGGAAAATAAGCTTTCTGTGATCCGCTTAGCGGTATCTAAGCACTCATCACCATGAACTAATTGGGTTACTTTCCTTGCTAAGACATACTGTGCTAGTGGCGCTTTACTACTATTTTGATCATTTTCTTGCAAGGCATCAATTTCTTCAATTGACATAAAAGTAAAAAATTTAAGAAAACGATAAACATCTACATCTGGAGTATTAACAAAAAATTGATAAAACTTATATGGAGTAGTTTTTTTTGGGTCTAACCAAACTGCCCCAGCTTCCATCTTGCCAAATTTAGTTCCATCAGATTTAGTAATTAGCGGTACCGTTAAACCGAAAACTTGTTTTTGATATAAACGACGAGTGAGATCAATACCTGAAGTAATATTGCCCCATTGATCAGAACCGCCTATTTGTAATTCAACTTTATGTTGGTTATAAAGGTTAGCAAAGTCATAAGACTGGAGCAAATTATAGGAGAATTCAGTAAAAGAAATGCCAGCATCATCGCGCTTAAAACGTTCTTTAACTCCATCTTTATTAATCATTTTATTAACTGAAAAGTGTTTGCCAACATTGCGAAAGAAAGTAAAAAGATTCATTTGAGCAAACCAATCATAGTTATTAAGTACCTTTGCGCTATTTTTACCACAATTAAAATCAAGAAATACCGAAAGCTGTTGACAAATTTTTTCTACCCATTTCTGCACCGTTTCATTAGTATGTAATTTACGCTCAGTAGCTTTAAAAGCAGGATCGCCAATTAAACCTGTTCCCCCACCTATTAAAACTACTGGTTGGTGTCCCATCTGTTGAAACCGCTTTAAACATAACAAAGGGACCAAATGCCCTAACTGCAAGCTATCAGCAGTTGGATCAAATCCACAATAAACTGATACTGGTCCTTTGGATAGTTTCTCTATTAATGCCTTTTCATTCGTCATCTGAGCTATTAACCCACGCTCTTGGAATTGTTCAATTATGTTCTTGCTAAACATCAATAACTCCATCAATTTTTTCATTTTGTTAAAAAATATTTTAAATCAGATCAATAGACAAAATAGGGATAAAATAAGTGCCAGTTAAAAATGATTTCTTTTGTTTATGGTGCCAAGCGATCAATTTGCCAATGATCATGTTTCCATTGATACATAAATCGATCATGTAATCGTTTAGTGCCACCTTGCCAAAATTCAACACTATCAAATCTGATTCGATATCCGCCCCAAAAAGTAGGTAATGGAATTTTATTATTTTTAAATTCTTGTTTTAATTTAAAAAAATTGTTTTCTAATAAACTTCTAGCTGAAATTTTTGCAGATTGCTGTGAAACCCA
>JBHEQW010000094.1:0-6115 GCA_046530935.1 Arsenophonus sp. | reverse complement strand
TACAGCTACATTTCTACTGATTTTTGCTGAAAAATTTAAAACTAGATGTCAGTTAAATATGCAATGTACTATTTAAAGCCAAGTTCGGAAAGGTTTGTTAAAGTTATGTAAGAGAATTATCATAATGAATATTATCGCTTGTGATATTACATTGAAATTGTTAATGATATTAATGCTGTGATTAACAATATTTTGAATTATGCAACAGCCCATTTTTATGTTATTTTAAGCAAATCAATTTAACAATGTGATTATTTCGTTCAGAATGTTGATTTTGGATCTGTTTATGTGAATGCCGTACTAGTACGTAATTCACTGATGGCGGATAATTTAGTTTAGGTGCAAAGAAAAGGGTATTGTGGTAACTACAGAAAAGTTAAATGCAAGAGGTCTGATCTGATTAGATGCATTAACAACCTATAAATGGATTAGTTATAGTTCTGATGATAAATTTACCAGTTTATTGAATTTATTATTTCACGATTTTTGAGCTACACTGTTGTTGTGTAGCCTTTATTTTAATCATAGTAATTTAAGATTTTTGTTTTTGCGAATTTTAGGTCGTTATTATAATAAGTTGACATATCTATTCTAACTAATTAAATAAATTGTCAATTAGGACGAGTTGAGATGATTTGTCTTATTTGAACCAAGAGATGCAATGGAAGATAAAAGCAGGAAGAACTTTATCTGAATCTAAAATGTGTCATTTTTTTGATATTGATTATTTAGTTAAACAGAATGCTAAAATAAGTATTGCATAGTTAGTTAAATGAAATGGTTTGGCTTACATTCGTTATTTGGAATTCAGTATCTTGCGCTCAAGATAACAATCAAACTCAGGAGCTAAACAGCTAGATGGATTTTTTTACTAAAAGAAAATTGCGATTTTATGAAAAAATGGCTATATTATTTATTTACAAGCCTCATCTGAGGTATTGATTAGGCGTTTATCTGGTGATCCTGAAATTTCATAACTACCAATTACCAATATTAATAGGTAAACAATTAGCAGAATAGCTATGTGAAGTAATGAATGAAAGAAAAATCTATTATTTAAATATCGCTATTATTACATTATTAATGCTGCTTTATCTATAATAAAAATTATTTGCCAAATAATCTGTTTTTTGCAAAACGATAAAAAATATTTTGTGTGATCTCAATTTTGATATTTTAGTCATCTTTAATGATAGATATAGTTTTAGTCTAAAATGACTAATAACATTAATGAATAAGAAAATAGATATGCTAATAAAATTATTATGCTTAATATGAATTATCACCATTTCTGGTGTATGCAATTTTGGGAGATGCTGGCACATATCTCTTTTAGAAGTTAAGAAACTAGAGAAAGAACGAGAAGAACTTTTAGCATTTTACTAGTCCACCCTCAGAGCACTTGGCATTAATAAGAACGACAAATTCGATTTAATCGGCTTTTGCGAATGATAAGGCTATGGAGTCGGTACCGCTCAAAAGAAGTTTTGTTAGATAAAAATAATTTTCAATTGTATTTAACCTTCTTCTTGTTTGATCAGAAAAGCTAAAACCAGAATCTGCTAAATGGTATTGGATTTAACATACTTTTATTCATGCTAGCAAATAACATCCAAATTTAAAAATGAAGTAAAGATTCACGAAGCATCAGAGCGATCTGAATGTAGCCTCTGAAAGCTTATATACTGGATTTACTAATAACTTTCTTAATATTTATTTTAAAGATTAATAAACTATTTCTATTAATACCATTAATAGCTTGTTTTTTAATAGAAAAATAAATTTTATTTATTTTTTGGCCTCTGATATGATGCTTCTAAATCTGCAAGATCAACTGCAATTTTAATTGTTTCATCAAGGTATGGATCTGGTAATTGATAATTTTTAGGTAAATCATCTATTGATTTTAATGGTGATTTACCGGCTCGAGTAAATCGCTCATTAATGCGCCGTAATTTAATTATATCAGCTTCTTTATTTTCCTTTTTACGTTTAACATAATTAAGCGAAATAACATTTTTACTCTTTTTCATAGCCAGATGACGAGAGATATCTTCATAAATATATTTAAATTCAGGATTTTTCGATATGCGTTTCTTATAGTTAGCAATTAAATTAGCAACATATTGGCTAATATTATTACTGACTACACTATAGCTAGCTGGCATGATACTATCCCAAGGTAAGGCATTACCTTCAAAATTTTCTCCAGATTCAGCAGGATCTATATAGGTTGGCATAACAATATCCGGTATTACACCTTTGCGCTGGGTACTACCACCATTGATTCGATAAAATTTCTGAATGGTATATTGGATAGAGCCTAAAGCAGGCCAATCCTGATGTAATATATCATCATAAACACGACTTAAATGATGGTATTGCTGAACTGTACCCTTACCAAAAGATGATTCTCCAACAATTAACGCACGACCATAATCCTGCATGGCAGCAGCAAAAATTTCTGACGCTGAAGCACTAAAACGATCAATTAATATTGTAAGTGGGCCTTTATAATAAAGGATATCATCATCTACGTCTTGACGAATTTTACCGTTGTTATCACGCACCTGAACAATTGGACCAGTTGGAATAAATAAACCTGATAATGATACTGCTTCTGTTAAAGCTCCACCGCCATTGCCGCGTAAATCAATAACAAGTGCCATGGCATGACTTTTAGCCATTTTTTGTAACTCTATTTTAACGTCATTAGTCAATCCAACATAAAAAGCAGGAATATCAAGTACCCCAACATTTTTTATCGTAAGTTTTACCGCTCTATCTTCCAGTCGAATATGCTCGCGAATTAGTGTCACGATATGAGGCTTAGCTAGTTTTGAATCTGAAATAACTTCAAGACTTACCTTACTTCCTTTTGGTCCTTTGATAAGGGCAACAACATCATCTAGTCGCCAGCCAATAACATCTGTCATTGACTTTCCTGTTTGAGCTACACCAATAATCTTATCGCCGACCTTTAATAATTTACTTTTTGCGGCCGGACCACCTGGAACCATTGAGTTAATAATAATAGAATCTTCATCTTGGCGGAGTACTGTGCCAATACCATCCAATGATAAGCTCATTTCTGAGTTAAACTGTTCCGTATTACGTGGAGATAGATAGTTAGTATGCGGATCTATTTCTCTTGCGAAAGCATTCATAATCAACTGAAAAACATCTTCACTTTGCGTTTGAGCAAGACGTTTTAATGCAAAATTATAACGTTTTGTTAAAATTGGCTTAATTTCTAGGTCATTTTTACCTGACAACCTCAAATTCAACCAATCAAACTTAACTTTAGCATCCCATAGTTTATTTAGCTCCTCAACAGTTTTAGGCCAAGGCTCTTTACTTCTATCAAGCTCAATGACATCGTTATTATCAAAATCTAGCGACATATTAAGCCGTGATAAAGCATATTGAAAACACTCATGGCGTCGCTGTTGTGCTAAATTAAATATCATATATAGGTCATTTAGATGACCTGTTTCGATCAGCTGTCCTACTTTGGTTTTTTTACTAGCAAATTTATCAATATCCAATTGTAAAAAAACATTATGGCTATAATCCAATAGATTTAAATATCGAGAAAAAATCTTGCTAGAAAAGTTTTCATTTAAATTAAATCGACGATAATGAGAGCGTGTAAAACGTAAAGCAATTCTTTTGCTAATAATGCTATGCATTGCTTCCTGTTGAAGCTCAGGGAGCTTCTGAGTTGTTAATAATGTTGGAGGAGGCGCTATGGAATTTGCAAATGAAGTAGCCATTGCAGTTATACTAAAAACAAAAGCTAGTTGAATATAATTATTCATGTTGGAATTGGATTCCGTATCAGAACTTTAAATGCTCAGCGCGAACAATCATTCCCAATCCTGTTGGCAATTGTACACGAACACCATCCTTAGCTATCTCAACCACTGACGCATCTACAATACTTTGGCCAAGCATAACCTTTAATACTTGACCAACTTTTAAGGTAGAAATATCTGTTATAGATTTTAATTTGTTCAGGTTGGGAATTTTACTATTGGTTGCTTTTTTAGGTTGATTTTTAGAGTAACCATGATGTTTATTTTTTTTATTTATTTCCTTAGTCGTTGAGCAAGAAACCTCACTTTTTTTACTGAAAGTTGATGATAAGACCTTTTGGTTAGTTATTTTTTGAGCCTTCTGTTGAATTTCCAGTTTTTTTAATTTTTTCTCTATTCGTTGAGCTTGAATACGAATCTTTGCATCTATTAGCTGTTGACACGCATATTTTACATGTTCTGTTTCTAGAACACCACAAGCATTGCCGTCTAAATCAACACGTTTACTACCTTCTCTAATACAATATAAATAACGCCAACTAGAAGTATACATCCGCAACGCGGATCGTAATTTGGTTTTGCTGATGCCATCATCTTCAGTTAGTCTCGCTACAATATCCTGAAAAATTCCAATCTTTAGTGGACGAGCCTCACCTTCAGAAATAAAGCAATGAGGAAACCGCTGAGCTAAAAAAGCAATTATTTCTTTACTACTATTCAACTTTGGTTGATTTTCCATGAAATTTCCTGATTACAACGGTTTTGCCAACCAGTGCAGTATGGCATGCACATGCGCTATTATAATAGCGTTACAGACAATTTACACGCAAAACAACTGTTAAATTACATTAATTTGTGGATATTTTTATATTAAATACGCATATAATATACTTATAAAGTATTACAAGTAAGTTTTTATATCATTTTATCATCTTAATCAAAATTATCAAAGATAGCAGTATCAATATTTAATACCTCAATTAACTGTGCATTAACTGCTTATGCTACTTCCAAAACATTCTCTGAATAACTGAGAATATTATAAGCAATGTACTCGGAAAAAGAATGGACATTCACTCATCAATACATTGTACTCTATTTTTTATAAAAATAGTCCAATAAACACATTTTCCTTATGCAATAGATAGACATATAGCCTTGCCATGAAAATTTCAAACCACAAGCATATCTTGACTTTCAAGATAAAAGCATAGCTAGGCTAGGTAATTAAGCTTAGTTGATCTTTTAAAAATAGTGCACTCATATTTACAACTGTTTGTAGCAACAAAATGATTCTCATCAGCAATTAAGCTAGTGATAAATCACATGAAAGATCATGATAAAAGAGTTTTTTTATAAAAATATTTCATTTTCAAATTTATATATATTCATTTAGCAGATTAAAAAATTTTAATGTAACACAATTTTTATCTATCAAGGATAACAATTCTATATATTAATCTTTATATTTTGTATAAATTGCAATTTTATTAACAGATCAAATCACACAATTAATAAAAATTAATTTAAATTTCACTTAATTATTTAAATTTTGGAAAAGTTTCAATAAAAATTATGAGTTATGCTAATTTCTGGTATATTGTGGGTTCGGAGATTGTGACATATTATCTTTTTATTGTTGAAATCACCAATAAAATCAATAAGAATTAGAGCCTCTCATCTCTAAAACACATATACACAATACTATAAAACACATATAGACCATAAATGAGCATAACTCCTAAACAGTTAGGTATTGATTTAATTAATCATGGTTTTGATCTACATGTTTTGTTTCAGATTATTATTTTAATCCCTCGTTGCTAAGCAAAAAACAAAAATCCTATTAGGATATGGTTAGATTGATTAATGAGGTATTATTTATTGCAGGCAAGTCAATTACCTATCGCAAAATTGAAAAGAGTTTCACACAAATCATCCAATGCTGCAATGAATATCAAAATATTAGAATAAGTAATTGATTTTACTAAAAACACAAAAAGTTTGGTTGGTTACTGGAGGTTTATTGTGGAAACTGTAATTTTTTATTAAACTAGTGCACAATTTTAATTGTGTGCTGACAACCAAGATTTCTACATCATAAATAGTTCCAGATCAATATAATATTAATATTAAGGTTAACAAAATTAATTATGTAAAAATTATTCGAATCTCAGCAGAGGATTTTGCTCAAGCAATATAATGTAAAGATCAATTTAAACACATTGAATTGATTGATTTAATGAGCTCTAAACATAATAGAATTTTGATCGAACCTACCATTGCTATGGTTTAGA
>JBHEQW010000093.1:0-7829 GCA_046530935.1 Arsenophonus sp. | reverse complement strand
AAAAATAATTTTTTTAAGCTAAATTAAATAAGGAAATATATGGTATAATAATAATATTAAACATATTGAATTAAAAATTATTTTCTTGAAATTGTTTACAACAAATAGTAAATTTTATTAACTGCTAATATCAAGTATATGAAATTATGTTTTAATCTAAATTTAGTTAGAGCATACTTTTCTACTTAAAATAATTGCTAATATCATGAGCAGTAAGATATACTTTTTAAGTTAATAATTTATTATATAAATAACCAACATAGCCCAAACCAAGCAGTAACTGTATTGATTATCTATAAATCCATTTAATTAAAGATGAAGTAAATACCAAAGTGCTGGTATAGAAGAGGAAACAATCATTATTATTGCGCTTCTTTCTAATCGACTAAGTGGTTTTTTATTATTATTTTGACTTTGAGCATAGAGAAAGATAAATAAACCAGGCATATAAAGAATAATAGACAAAAGTAGATTAATTGTTCCTGAAGCATAAAGTAACCATAAACCATATAAATTGGTTATTGCACCAATAATAAGTAATCCTTTATTAGCGCGCTTAAAAGAGATTTTGATTAGGAAAGCACCTACTAAAAAATAAGGTACCAGAATCATTTCTGAGGCTATTGTTAATAACATATTGTAGTTGCTACCACTCAACCAAATTAATATTAAGGCTAACTGTATAGCGCTGTTTGTAACCCAAAGAGATGAGGATGGAGCGTTATTTTTATTTTGATATTTAAATATTTTAGGGAATAAGCCATGAAGCGAAGCGATATAAGGAATTTCTGTTGCCATTATTGTCCAGCTTAAATAGGCACCGCAAACAGAAAGAATCAACCCTGCTGCAATGATAATCTCACCATAATTCCCAATCATATTTATCATAAGTGATGCCATCGATGGATTTTTCATTTTAGAAAAATCAGCTCTTGGAACAATTCCTAATGAAAGGAAGGTAACTACTATATAAATACTTAATGCTAAAATTACGGCAAGTAACGTTGCTAATCCAATATCATTACGTCTTTTAGCACGTGCTGAAACAACCACGGCTCCTTCGATACCAATAAACACCCATAATGTAATTAGCATAGTATTTTTGACTTGTTCCCAAATTGATATACCCATTTGAATACCGGTAAAATCAAATTTAAAAACATCTATCTTAAACGTCAAAATAGCTAGAATGATAAATAGGCTAAGAGGAATTAATTTAGCTAAAGTTGCTAATTTGTTGATTCCGGCGGCAGTCTGTGTACCTTTTAATACTAGCCAATGAATGATCCATAATAAGGTGGATTCACCAATAAAAGATTGCCAAGTATTGCCATCACCAAAGATAATATTATCTGAGCGATCAGTAAAAAAACTCATGGCTGCAAAGACTATAACCAAATAGGAAACATTAGCAATAACAGCGCATAGCCAGTAGCCCCAGGCTGAACAAAAACCAACTAGTTCTCCAAAACCTTCTTTAGCGTAAGTATAAATTCCTCCATCTAGATCAGGTCTAATACGTGAAAGTAATAGCAAAGATATGGCAAAAAATAAAATACCAATACCTGTGATACTCCAACCTATTATAAGTGCTAATGGGCTAGCGACTTCAGCCATATTTTGCGGCAGATTAAAAATACCAGCTCCAATCATTGAACTTAATACTAATGCAGTTAAAGCGGTTAGATTTAATTTTTTATTGTTCAAAAAAATATCCTGAAATCTATTTCATAATTTATTTTATGCCACTAATAATAACTTGTTTATATAGTAAAAAAGGAAATTGATAAGAATTAAATAGAAAGAGAAAATTTAATGGTTATGGAACAAGATATGCAATTGTTAAATATGCATAAAATACTTGTTTTATTTTTTTTAAAGTTATTTGTTATATTATTTATAACTCAAAAGAAAAATAGAGAATTAAGGTTTTAAAATGCTTATTTGTCTAATCACAAGAGAATATTGTAATTTTTGTTATTTATAAAGATCTTCACTAATTTTAATCACTCCATACAGGCATTAGATTTGCATTTACTTGAATTATTAGTAAATTTTATGTATAAATCTCATGATTTGTTCTTGATGCTTTAAGAATCTATTCTTCATACTTAAATTAGATGTTGTTACTATTAGTGTCACAACAGAACAAATCTTCTTTATGCGGTTCAGTTTTTCTTTGCAGATGGGAAACAGTACCTTAAATAGTCATTAAATAGTATTGAAATGATTGTTTTTCTTGAACAACAGTTCTTAGCGCGTAGGCTTCGTAGCCTTAGCATTGCTGTCGTAAAAGCTGACTCAATCAAATTTGTCGTTTCGTTCTTATTGACACTTACTGCTTTTATGGAAAGTTGTGGAATGCTAGCAGTTCTTCTTAATATTTCTCCAAGTTGCTTCATCGCTAGTAAGAAACTTCCCTGAAAAAACATTGCCAACAAAACATCAATTGTGTTTTTAGTAGAATTAAAGCTGCCTGCTAGGCAGACCTTGAGTAGCTCAGGCTTAACTTTCTCTTGCATGCTTTTTCTTTGCAGGAAAAAAGCCAGCATATTATCTGTTTTGTATATCCAATAGAGTTTATGTTGTGTGTCTAGGAATATCTTTGACATTACATTTCAAAAAATCAAGTGAACACAGTCTCTTACTTGTTAAGTTTTGTGGATAATGGTTAAGAGACAAGCTTGCAGGCTATTGATGATAAGTTCGGCTAATTTTACTTTTTATTCTAGATAAGCATCTTGGAGCGTAACGAGCTCCTTACGTCCATCATTAGTTCCTCGATAATAACAGAAGCAGGTAAAGACCATAATCTTGCTTGATTGGACAGTATATGGCATATGCCAAGAAATAAACATAGCGAGTATGTCTTAAATCATACAGGTAGCGTTGTCTCTATGATTTAAGCCATTGCTCTGTTTAACTCTTTTGATGGCACTTAGACTTTTGATGGTACTCAGAGAGACTATGTGCTTCTTTAGTGAGAAGTGCCTCCATTCTCTTCCATCAGAGCTTCATGAAAATCACTGGTAGGAAAAGATGCTTTACAGAGGCATCAAAGAAGCCATGCTAGCAACTTTTATGAGGTTTTGCACGCTTTAGATAAGTTGGTAATATAACTAGCTAATTGGAGTATATTCTGTTGACACTGTGGTCCATAATCTTAGGTATTTTAACCTCAATATCGACAACACTAATCTGCTATAGTTCGTTGTGCAAATAATTGTTATTGATTGTAAGGTATATGAAGTTATATGTCCTTGACAAGGCAAGATTAGCATTTTGTCGTAGTATGACTTCGATCTGAGCCTAAACTGCTGTTAATTATCAGATGCCTGGCAGCATTTACGGATTAGTTCATGCACTGGATCAGAGGTAATATGTAATTTTATTGGTATCTGTATGGTAGACTTTTCAATGGCATGTCATCTCTCTGTTGTTAAAATCATTCATGAAATTAATTAGTGGGATACGTGCTAGCATCTTCGAAATTCAATACACAATAAAATAAGCATAACTTAATAAAAATAAGCAGTATTTTTTTCTTGGCTTTTTTTAGTTAGATATTTGGTCCCAGATCATTTAGACCATTGGCGCACAGCCCTATTTATGGCAAGATTGCTGTTGAGCTGATGGATATAGTTGATGGTAAAATATTACGATGAGACTACATCATCAGTCAACTACAACACCTAAAATTAGATCTTTTCTTCAGGCCACAAAAGAGCCTTGTTTTACTTTAATTTAGTGTTATGGTATATCCGAATTTACTATTACTAAATAGTAAAAATAAAATGATATTTATGATCTCGTATGTTAGTAAAGGTTGTTGCTAAAAATATCTTTTAATGTATAAAGAATTTTCGCTACATAGGTTGCTATGTAAAAGCAAATAGTTTATCCATCAAAGAAACTATTCTTTTCTTACTTTTTGCCAACATAAAGCTGCATTTTATTCGTTTGATCGGCGATAATCTGTCGGATGATATAGATTGATACAATGAAGCAACTTATTTCACTTTATTCTGCCAATATTGTCATACTAGATATGTTATCTACTGATAACATTCATTATGGTTAGAGCGATATTGTTTCAAAATCTCTGATTGCATGGAAACCATTTAACAAATTTACTGAAAATCTTCTGGCAAAACTATATATATTACAAGGACAAATGGTTTAGTTATCGATATGTGGGATGTAGCTTGAATATCTTGACTTTGCAGGAGTCATTGAAATGAACAGACATTAATTTGAAACCAGTGTTTTAGATATGGCGTCAGTGCTTTTTTCTTTATCAGCGATAGCAAAGATAAAGGCATTAAATTGTATTGTTGTAGTCGATGAAACATTTTTCCATGAATCTTTTAAATGGAAGAGTTATCCTCAATATAGGAAACCTAGAAAATATAGGAAACCTAGAAAATGCAGGAGAGGAGGAAATAAATAAAAAGAAAGATAGAATCGCGCTCTTAATCACCTGATATAGAGAGAATCAGGTGAGCTATGAGTTTTTTGAAGAGTTTAATCTAGTGTGTGTTAACAGTTTTCTTAATCCGATCATCGATAAAGAATACATCATTTACTTGGATGAATTAAATAGTATGGAAACCTTTGCCACTGAGTATGAAATTAGTTACATTATTCCTAATAAGGTTGGATAGCTATATAGCTTTTGGTAAGGAATTCCAGATTTAAACTATGAACGGTTATATAATTTTATTAAAAGGATTGCTGAGTAGATTTCATGCTCTAGGCTTGTTTATTTTTGTAGGCTCGTTTATTTATCAAATTATTTAGACTGAAGATAAGATTGTTTAAAACCATAACACAGTCAAAATAGAGATTTGATTAAAAATTTCTATTTGAGAAAGCAATAATCTTTACCAAGATTGCCCTAATTATTGGATATATATAACAATATAACAAGAATTGTTCCAATATCTTGTTATGAAGATATTAATCATATTGAAAAATTAATATTTTTGCTAATTATTTTTATAAAATTAATATCAAATCTTTAAGCTATTTTGATTAACATCATTTTTTGATAAAAAATTTAATTTAATTTTATAGAAATTCGATAGATTGATTATGGTTCATGATTATTATTTTTAGTTGGGGTTTAATAATATTTTTTACTTAATAATAACAAGATATATATAAAATAATTAGTTATGTTTGAGTGGAAGAGAAGCATCGAATAATTTTGAACTATAGAAGGGATTATTATGCATATTGGTGTACCAAAAGAAAGAATTAGCAATGAAGCTCGTATTGCAGTAACACCATTAACAGTAAAGCAGTTAATAAAATTAGGCTTTTCTGTTTTAGTTGAACGAGAAGCTGGTCATCTTGCTAGTTTCGAAGATGTTGTTTATGAGCAAGCTGGTGCTGAAATTGTTGAGCAACAATCTGTATGGAATGCAGATATTATTTTTAAAGTTAATGCGCCGTTAGAAGCTGAAATCCTACTTATTAAAGATGGATCTATATTAATTTGCTTTATTTGTCCAGCACAACACCCAGATTTAATGAAAAAATTAGCAACACGTAAAATTACAGTATTAGCAATGGATGAAGTTCCACGTATTTCCAGCGCACAGTCACTTGATGCGCTAACTTCTATGGCCAATGTTGCAGGTTATCGTGCGGTTGTGGAAGCAGCATATCAATTTGGACGTTTTTTTACTGGGCAAATTACTGCAGCTTGCAAAGTACCGCCAGCTAAAGTAATGGTTATTGGTGCAGGAGTTGCCGGTTTAGCAGCGATAGGTGTGGCAGGTAATCTAGGGGCTATTGTGCGTGCATTTGATACCAGGCCAGAGGTAAGAGAGCAAGTAGAAAGTATGGGGGCTGAGTATCTTGAATTAAACCTTAAAGATGATCAGGCATGCAGTAATGGTTATGCTAAAGATATGTCTGAGGCTTTTATTCAAGCAGAAATTGCTTTACTTGCTAAGCAAGTAAAAGAGGTGGATATTATTATTGCCAGCGCTTTGATGCCAGGAAAACCTGCTCTAAAATTGATTACCAAAGAGATGGTTAATTCAATGAAGCCTGGTAGTGTAATCGTTGATTTAGCAGTACAGTCAGGTGGTAATTGTGAGTTAACAGAGGAAGATAAATTAATCGTTACTGATCATGATGTTAAAATTATTGGCTATACTGATTTACCGAGTCGTTTACCAACACAATCCTCACAACTTTATGCGAATAATATTCTTAATTTAATTAAACTGCTTTGTAAAGAAAACAATGGTCAACTAATCATTGATTGTGATGATGTTGTTGTACGCGCTCTTACTGTTATTAAAGAAGGAGAAATTACTTGGCCGTCTCCTATT
This sequence comes from Arsenophonus sp., assembly GCA_046530935.1. Classification (GTDB taxonomy): domain Bacteria; phylum Pseudomonadota; class Gammaproteobacteria; order Enterobacterales; family Enterobacteriaceae; genus Arsenophonus. The sequence continues at coordinate 1,482 of JBHEQW010000093.1, read as the reverse complement.
ATCGCAGTATTTCAAGAACCTCAAATAAAAAATCAATTGATAAAATATGAAGAAAAATTGGAACTGAAAAAAATATCTCCTTGGTTAAAATATATTTCTATATTGTTGGCGATTACACTTTTTAGTGGTTTTTCGCATATAGCACCTAAAGAGTTCCTTTCTCACTTTACCGTATTTGCGCTGTCATGTGTTATTGGCTACTACGTGGTATGGAGCGTCAGCCATTCACTGCATACACCACTTATGTCAGTAACCAATGCGATTTCTGGTATTATTGTGGTAGGCGCAATGCTGCAAATTGGAAGTGGCGGTTTAGTCACTTTCTTTTCGTTTATTGCAGTACTTATAGCCAGTATCAATATTTTTGCTGGATTTATAGTCACCCAACGCATGCTGAAAATGTTTCGTAAAGGATAAGGGGTTTTAAATGATGTCTAGTGGAATGGTAACAGCGGCATATATCTTATCTGCTATCTTATTTATTATAAGCCTTGCTGGTTTATCTAGTCACGAAATCTCTAAGCGCACTAATCTATTAGGTATTACCGGAATGGTAATAGCTTTAATTGCAACAATTTTAGGTCCATATGTGCATAATATTGGCTGGATGATTATTGCAATGGTTATTGGTGGACTTATTGGTGTGCGTTTATCAAATAAAATACCAATGACTGAGATGCCAGAATTGATTGCTATTTTGCATAGTTTTGTCGGTTTGGCCGCTGTTTTAGTTGGTTTTAATAGCTTTATTTACCACGATGTATTTTTAGATAGAATAATGGAGAATATTCATCTGACAGAAATTTTTTTAGGTATTTTTATTGGTGTGGTAACATTTGTTGGTTCAATTATTGCTTATGGTAAATTATGCGGCAAATTTGCCACTAAACCATTAATGCTTCCTAACCGCCATAAACTTAATTTATTGGCATTATTAATTTTATTTATTTTGCTATTTACTTTTGTAAAAACGACAGTTACTGGGTTGCAAGTATTTCTTTTATTAATGATGATTATCATTGCTTTAGGATTTGGGTGGCACTTAGCATCCTCAATTGGCTGTGCAGATATGCCGGTTGTGCTATCAATATTGAATTCTTATTCAGGATGGGCTGCTGCTGCTTCTGGGTTTATTTTGAGTAATGACTTGTTAATTATTACTGGTGCGCTAGTAGGTTCTTCAGGTGCGATTTTATCTTACATTATGTGTAAAGCCATGAATCGCTCATTTATAAGTATTATTGCTGGCGGGTTTGGTACTGATGAGATATTAGTAGATGATGAACATAGCCTAGGAAATTATCGTGAAACTACAGCAGATGAAGTCGCTGAACTTTTAAGAAATTCCAATTCGGTAATTATTGCTCCTGGTTATGGTATGGCTGTGGCTCAGGCGCAATACCAAATTCATGATATTAGAATAAAATTACGTGAAAAGGGGATTAATGTTCGCTTTGCTATTCATCCTGTTGCAGGATGTCT
>JBHEQW010000092.1:0-21424 GCA_046530935.1 Arsenophonus sp. | reverse complement strand
TATCATCTCTATGATGTTAATATTATTTATGAAATTAATCAGTAGGATACTGCTAGTTTTTTTGAAACTACATACAATATACCAAAAATAAACATAACTTCAGATATAAAAATAGATCTAATAAAAAATAGGTTTTAAAACCTATTTTTTATTAGATCTATTTTTATATTAATCATCAGTATCTGGATAGTCTTTTTGAAGATCAGGTTGTTGTTTTGCCTTCAGATAATGTATAAAAACGCTTATGTCAGCTAATACGAGTTATATACTTAGAGACCATACCTTTTTTCTGGAATTAAAGGTTCGTATATCACTATCATAGTGTGATAGATAGTAAAAAATTTTTTCTTCTATCTAAAGTTTACGCTTACTTAAGTCAAGTTTATTAAAAACTCAACTGTAACAGTTTAATAAGTAAGCTTCTTTAATTGTGCAATCACTATGACAAGAAAAACCTGGAGGATAATTTTTATTATTAAAAATGATTGATTGTGATAAAGCTTATGCCATCTAATCCAGGTTTATCTCTCCAATCTCACACTCATTAATGGCACGGAGTATTCAAGTTAGCAACTGTGTTTTCTTTAAAAGAAATATTTAAATCGTTAAAATTAAAAATTTTAGAGATTGCATTGATACTGAATTATTAAAAACTTTTTTAGAAATTAGTAAAACCTGACATTTTAGTCTAGCAGAAGAATCATTCTTTCTATAAAATATAATCAACTGTAAGTATTTTGGATAAGTCAATTAGAAATTCAATTAAGTACTAATTTATTTTCTATCATTTCAATAATATTTGTTTAACTACATCAGCATGTTGAGATATTGAAACGTTTAATTCATTATCCTGAATCGTTAATAAATAACTAGCTAGAAGCTAAAAAAGAAATTTCTCATCAATTAGCACACAGAGAATTTTCAATATGCGTTCTATAGTCTTACTATAGGAAGACTATTTAAAAATTAGATATAACTAATCTATTAAAAATATAAAGAGCATGCATCTTGAATGCAGAGTATCCACACACACGACAGTCTTTAGTAACCCAGATTTATTTGTGCTAACTTAATTGATTTATTGTAATATCAATCCACTAAAAATAGATGAGTTTAAAGGCCCTAATTCATTGGTAAAATAAAATTACAATTAACAATAAATAAAAAAATTAACTCTGTCGAGTTTTAATTACATGAAACTTGAATGGATTCTTAAATTTTAATAGCACTAAAAAATCATCTTTAGTTAAAAATTTGTCGACACTACTAACAACATCGGCTAATCCTTCCACAAAAGCTATTTTTATAACTAATAAATATATGGTGATATTTTATTAATTCATTCCCTTAATTGACTTCATGAATTAGAAACACTATTAAAAGTTCTATTTAAAAGTTATTAACAGTAAATCAATCTAATGCTATTTGGTTAAAAAATGAACAAAAAAATTTATTGATTTTTAGTAAAAATATTTATTAAGAATTGCTATAATTATGAATAAATAAAAATATAACTTTTAGTTAACATGATCAATCATTAACAATGATATTAATATCTAATTTACTATAAATAAAATAATAAGACAAAATGCATTAATTTTAATAACTAAATATCCAAATAAACTTTTGGACTTGCTAATAAAAAATCAAGTTAATTAAACTAAGTTTTTTATATTTAATAAGATTAAATATAAAATCGCAAATGGCAGGGGCGAAGAGACTCGAACTCCCAACTCCCGGTTTTGGAGACCGGTGCTCTACCAATTGAACTACGCCCCTAATGATGACCGATATGCAGAGACTCCACACTCATCGATCCGATCACTCGACCTAAGTCAGGTGAGTGATATTGTGATATTTTAAGCAACTTAATACACTACTGTATTATCTAATTTAGTTCACTAATGAACTTCTTCTATTAGTATTAATTAAGTTAAAGATCTAGGATCTTCCATATTCTTACATTGTAAGATCAGGAAATTTGCAGCAGCGCGCCTTTCCAGATATAAAAAATTTTATTCATTCTATTTTATTTTACTACATCGCTCTGATCTCTCAGCTTCGCTTTTTAGACTTCATCACATACCTCATACCTCAATTCACCTTACTACCTCAATTAAATCATATAGAATCTATTTCTCAAAATAATATAACAGAGAATCGCATTAGAGACAACACAAGCTACGCCATGTGTGCTTTTTTCGGAGAAAATGTTCATAGATCTAAGTGCTATTTTTATGTTCTGTAATATTGTAATATATTAATATTTCTCTTTGTAATATATGAATATTTCTCTATTTTAGAAAAAATTGTTGCATTACTCGCAGAGTAATGTGTGCTTAGTCTTAGTCATGCCTGGCTATATTTCAATTGTTCTACTTTCAATCAATCTTCTCCAGGACAGATAATTCGATAAATAAAACGAGCGCCTGTCCAATAAAATTTGTTGAGGTATCCTTTTAATCTGGTGATATAACTGTTCATATTATTAAATGTAGAATTAATAACTCTCTGTTTATCTAACCTTATCAAACAATAGTAACCATTTGCCTTCTAGGCAGCAAATGTTGTGTTCCATATTTCTCCAATCCGAGAAAATGATAGACTGTTTATTTGATGATCGTGCCAATAAAGCATCTAACCTGCTCTTCATTAAACTCTTCAAGAATATCATCGCTCACATTACTAACCATATTGAGCATGTCGATCTTGAGGGATTAAAATCAGCGATTCGGTCTTTCCTTTTATCTCCTGCTACAATGCATTTTCTAACTATTCTATGTAGAATATATCTTTTTTTTAAGAATTTAGAGAAAATATTTTGTCAACTTTAACAATACCAGTTAGTGCATTTATGTTGCCTATCAGCGATGAATCAAAGAAACACATTGACTGACGCCATCTAAATGCTAATTTTAAATTAATACATGTTTATTCGCTAACTATCATCCCATAAAAGTCTAGCTATTCAAGATAGCTAGCAGATAACTAAATTATTTGTCATTGTGCTGTTGTTTTGGAAAAATAGACTCTTTCAGTAAAATGCTTAAATGTTTTCTGCAATCAGGTGGATTTTACAATGATATATAGCTGTATACTACCATACACTAATGAATTGCTCCAGCGTAGAATATGTTCACTATAACAATATAAATAGGATAAAGTAGTAATGAGTTGCTCTAATATATTAATGGACAGCTATAATCAATCATATTATCACTGATCTACTTAATAAAATAATATGAAGTTTTATCTTGGTAGTAAAGTTAGTGAAGAGTATCTTTGATCGATCTGTATGATTGTTTGCTTTTTCATAACAACATATCCTATATAGCAAAAATCTTTTATACAGTAGAATGGATTTCTACAACAAGATTACCAACATAGCCTAATTTTTTCAGCAAAAAATTCAAATAGTACATAAGAAGTCTATTTCCGAAAACATAAAATCAGCAAATCAGGATGTGAGTGCTCTAGTAACTTTCCGTGTTATAACTGCATATTTATCCCAAAACGCTTTATGATCTGCTTTCTACCAGAAAACGATTATGCTAACTAAGCAAAATAAATTTTTTTATGATGCCAGAAAAGAACTCATACAGGACTGCATCTCTAACTCGCCCATCAATTTTTTCTCAACATGCAGTTAAGTTATCAATCCGCCTACAGCCTACAGCACAGTGACTATTATCCGTGGTTTTTTTGAGCAACACAAACAGCCTAAAAAACCAATGATGCTGGATAAAAAACATGCATTGTAAGGAGGTAATGACTGAAAGTATGCTTGCTGATGAATTCATAATCTATAAGGATAGGAAACTAGAGATAATTCAAGCCTTCTTCCACATGCGCCATCACTTTAGCAAACACAAAGATAAGTAGGAAGATATAAAGCTGATAAATTCAAACATAATGACAATTTCTTTTTCTCTGTATAAAAGATATCCAATAAGGTAATATACCAAGATGTATATCCTTTCCATCACACAGAAATAAACTGCTTTTTACCATTGATGAGGGCTGGAATAATTTTTTAAAAAATACATGAAAGTGTTAACTCATGGACTGTTTATCTGTCAAGCAAATCTTCGATTGCTGCCGAAGAATGTTGTGGATAACTTGTTCCATTGAATGTGGGTATTGTGGCTATCATCACTACTACTGACTGTGCCTATCCTCTTTAATGCTCCTTCACCTCTACTAACGCAGATTTAGTATAAAAATCTATATAAGTAAAAAGTCTGTAGTTCATACAGTTTCAAAACTACATAGCAAGTAGTTAGCACAACAGATTTATATCTTAGTTTGATTGTGAGTAAGCAACACAATACTTTCAGTATTCACTATATTTACTATCAGTATGACATATCTTTTTTGGCCTTTTTCAATAAAAACTGATCGCCATTCAATGCTTTATTTCGCACCGTTACAACCACCATAGACTATGCTATAAATTTGCAAGAAAAACAGGGTATCAAAATTGCTACTGCTGTGCCCATTTTTGCACACTTATGGTCGATAACTCAATTAATATCCACATCTTCATATCTCAGTTACCTCTAGTGGTCTAGATACTAAACATGCTATATAGTAGTGCTTGCGGCTAGAGGTCGTTTAAAAAAATGCTTAAAGAAATCTGACAACGATATGTTATTATCTGGGTATACTGCGTCACAGGTATGACATTGATAAATCCCACTAGTTTCTTGCTGGCCTTCTTGCACATTTCCAAAAACAGAAAACAGTAGCAACGTTACACTACATGAAGGCATAGTACTTGCTTTTAGTGTAAAAAGCCCTTTGCCAAAAAGATGAAAGATAAGATCCATAGCATGAAATGCCTCTGGCGATATAGATACACAAACACCACAAATATCCACAGCAGTTTTAACGAAAATATTGTAGGTGGTATACGGTTATACATCATTGCTATCAATAGCAGACACTATAAGCAACTACCGTCATAAAACAATAACGCAGGAAAAGATAATTTAGCGCTATATTAGCCAGATTTTAGATAAGCATGTATTATAAGATAATCTGTTAATATTGTTTCTTCTCAAGTCATAAACAAAGAAGATTATTACCGAAGATTTATAATGTGCTGGAGATGACTTATAAAAAACTAGAAAATTGAACATTTCACCTTTCTTATGAAAGAATTCCTGCTCACAGCTCTAGCTGCAAAAATGAATTATGTATGGAGACTGGCTATTTATTTTTCCTAGTTCATGGGAGAAAATAGAGGCAACGAAATTGTATTGTTCTTAGAAAGAATGCATAAAATTAAAAAATGATGGTTATTAACCTCCAAACTTAAATGTATAGTTAATAGCCTTAAAATTATAGTATTAAGTTAAAAAACTTGCTATTGATAAAGTTTAACTTATAAAAACCAAATAAAATGATTTTAACTCATTATCTCCTAAAATGAGATGTCATCTAAATATCTTCAATTAAATCTCAATTCAATTTTCTAACCATCAAACTAAAATTTTTCTCTTTCAAAAAACACCTTAGGTGTTCTAAGGTTAAGCTTATCTGGTCAATAAGTACTGATTAGCTCAACGTATTGCCATACTTATACACAAATCTCTATCTACATCTTCATCTCTATCTCTATCACCAATTATTTTACAATTACTATCATGGAAGATTCATCTTGAGTAAAGTTTTCTGCTTAAATGCTTTTAGCAGTTATCTCTTTCGTACCTAACTACAAGTTAATGTCATTGGCATAACAACATATAACAGAAATTCTGTATACACTAAAAGGCTCATTTCGTACTTATGAGCAACCACCTCAGCCATGTCTATCGTTAAGGATGGACATGAGAACCCAAACTATCTCACAACATTATAAACCAAACTCGCATACAGCTTTAAATAGCGAACAAGCATGCTCTTTATTAACCACACATTTTCAGAATGTGTGGTGGTATAATAAAGCGACATCAATGTGCTAAAATACTGCTGTCGATATGGACCTTTTGGAAGTATCAGGCTGTTATATCTCCACAACCACATACAAAGTAACTTTTACTCGTTTAACGATGACACTCTTCCATTCAGAATTATCTGATCATACATATAAAACCTACTTTTCATACTTGCTCGCGCATTCATATCCTACCAGTTAAGCTATCTTATGCATTTACATTAACAATGCATCACGATATTAAATCATAATTAGCCAACCATCGCGTGTTCTTTTTTTCTTCCTTAAGGAAGTAGATCGCCTTAGTCAAACTACCAACAAGACACTGTTATTAATTAGAATTAGACTTGCATAACTTAGAGCATTAAACATTAAAGAGTCCTATTTTAACGTTTGCTACATATAGGACTAGCATCAACACTTTAAAGCATTCCGCTTGTCCTACATATCAATGATTAATATTCAGTGTCAATCTATAGTAAAAGTTCAAGTGCTCTTTCCTCCTTACAGCTGATGTACAAACTATATCATCAGATCAAGATTTAATTTCAATGAATCTTGGGTGGAAACATGGCCTCTGGCCATAATTACGCCATTTTCGCACATGTCGAAATACTTGCCACAGACCAAATACAAGGAATTTTGGTACCTTATAACAGTTATAGTTATGCCTGCTATTTACTGAGGCATCAATCAAGGGCTTTGCTTTTACGGCTTACACATCACACCACATCAATTAACCTTTTAGGACCTAGCCATATGCATCATGCTGTATAAGTCCACTTTCGTGTTTGCAGAGTTGTGTGTTTTTAATAAACAGTTACAGTGAGCTTAAGCTAGTATCTGCAAGCAGCTTCAGAAATGGATCTCTTAAGATCCAAGATCATTCAGCTAACGCCAGCATGCCTTTTCTCAAAGTTACGGCACCACTTTGCTTACTTCCTTATCCGAGTTCTATCAAGCGCCTGAGTATTCTCTACCTAACTACCTGTGTTTGTTTTTTGAGTACAATTAATGCTTAGATATCGCATAAAGATTTTTATGTAAGCTTGGCCATTAAACCACTTCAGACACCTTAGTGTCTCCTAATCACACCTGAGCATCATAGGAATGCAAATTTGCCTGCACTACTCGCACCTTACACGCTTAACCCTGTGAGAAGCGTCGCCAAAATAGCCTATCTTCCTCCCTCTTCCAATTGCTCAGGTTAATGTTAGAGAGTAACCGCCCCCCACATTTAGTCTTCCAGCGAGCATACTTTTAACAAGTATTATTGTTACTTATATATATGATGATTAGCACTTCTCTATCTCACTCCAGCAAAACTCTTATTCTACATTTTAGAGGTTGCAAAGTGCTTCCTGTACTAAACAAACACTAAGTGTTGTTGTAGCATAATCAGTACATGATTTACCAAAAGTTACATCTTCCTAGCAGTTTGCTTCCTCTCAGACCACTGAGCCATTTCGCCATTTTTAAAATGATGTCTACTTCCACCACCATAGTTGTTTCCCACTTACCCATGACTTCAGAACTTTATCTGGCGGTTTGAGTTCATTCCAACGTCACGAAAGACGTTAGTACCAGAGCTGTCGTGTGTCTCGAGTTATAACATTCTTCAGTATTCATGGTTTATATCTTGGTTGAGAAGTTTGGGTGAACGACCATGCCACCACGAAGATGAATTCATAAATCACCACCTAAATAGCTTTTTGGAAGAACCAGATAACTTTAGCTTTGTGGCAAAAACTCTGCACTGATGCTTTGTGGGTTGGTGATTATGCTATCACTCTATAATCTGAGTACACCTGAGTAATAATGGTCCTACTACTTATAGGTATATACGGAATTGTCACTATTTATTGCTGAGAATTCTAGGTTCTTTCTGAAGTAAATATCGATGTTGACTCTGTGAGCTACTACTTCCAGCTTACCCACCGCTAAGCCAGTAGAATATCTGTTGATTTTTTTACTCAATGGAGGTGAAATATTCCAGGTATTTCAGTTCCTTCGATTATCTCTTTTTGTTTAACTATGGACTCATTAATCGACAGTGCTCAAATATGCATTGAGATTCCAGCCATTCAGACATCGCTAGCTATTGCGGTTTATATCAGCGCTTACCGACGTTTTTCGTAAAATTAACACGTTCTTCCTCTACTCTTATTACCTAGAGGACATCCACAGTTTAGATAATACCCTTAATTTCCTTAACTTTTATAAGTAGAAAATGTTTTTCGTTTTATTTATACCTGCATGTTCCTTAATTATTTATTTTATTGCACAGCGATCCTCTTACTCCTGTCCTCCTCAAATCAAAATTGATAACTGCTCAGTTTATAATATTTTATTATGACAACAAAAACCCAAACTGATTGGAGTTTTAATAGTTCTTCAGACTATTTTTAATAGTGTGTGCATTTCAATTCTCAGCTTCTTTCAGATTGTTAAAGAGCATTATAATCATGCCAACTTGTTGAATTGGCTTAATTATTATTAAGGAATATAAACAGTAATTAATTGATAGCTATAATTTATTTCCAATGATATCGCCAGCACTGTGGCAAAATGTTGATGCGCAAGCCATTTCTGTGATCAGAAATGGCGTCCCCTAGGGGATTCGAACCCCTGTTACCGCCGTGAAAGGGCGATGTCCTAGGCCTCTAGACGAAGGGGACTAACAATGTCTTCGTCTTCAGCCAATCTAAGATTGGCTTTACTCTATATTTAATAAAATAAAATAATCTATGTAAAACTCTACTTACTCATTACTCCTTATCTAGATAAGGAGATAATCCAACTACATGGTCCACCAACCACCTATGATTACATTGTTACAACTTCACCCACATTCATGTACTACATAGTAGTTATACTTATCTTATAAATATAATCGGCAAATCCTATATCTACTTCTTTTGCAATCAATTTCTTGCTATGAGAGAGGATTCATGCATAAGGCCGTAAAGTTATTTATTACAACATGATGAGCAGAGATTACTAGGGATTTCAACTTTAAGGAAGTGTAAGTTGTAGATTTAAACCAGGACTTTAAGGTACTTCCTAAGTTCAGGCTTCTCTCCTCGCAGTATCAGCTCTCTGTATACGCAATTGTAGAATGTTTAAATCACTAAATTTATGATAGTTATTATAATGACTTGACATCATCCTCAGCTTCTTCCTACTTATAGTTGCTCGAGTAAATCGTTGGCAACAAAGGATAAGGGTTGCGCTCATTGTGTGACGCAGAATTTAAATGTAACATTTCATAACACGAGCCAACAACATCCATGTAGCTCATTTCTTCTAAGCGCTCCTGAAGGCAATCACTAATCTCTAACGTATTAGCTAGATGTCAAAGAGTAACTAAAGTTCTTCATGTTGCATCGAATTAAACCATACAGCGGTATACATACAGTTAAATCGATATTTTATGTTTAACTCTTCTCACTCCATCCATCACTTTTCCAGAGGGATTATCCTCCACATCACTACGTATTTCTTACATCTAAACATAGAATTCTATACACTCTACAAAACACAGCTAACTAGTCTTAACCACAATTCAAAAGTTAAATCCATGTATTTCACATATAACTCAATTAATCGCCTGTCTACCAACAAAACACACTTTCCTTTTATATCCAATAATTTTTATTAACTAATAGTACACTCTAATATTACCGCATTCGATAGCCTGTAATTATGCCTGGGTTAACGCCTGATATCTTTTCCTATCGGCAACATCAATTACTAAAATTATTAACACTTTCACATTACTTACAATTAACAACTAAAAGCACTTTATAACTCTAAGGGCTTTTTCATATATGTAGGATGTCTACATCAAGCTTACGACTTATTGCAATTTTCTACCATTCCTACTAAGCTCACATGTTAAGATCTTAATCCGTATCTCACATTTCCAGTGTAGCTGATTATTCTTTTAGACCATATAGAAATCGTTGCCTAGGTAAAATACCACTTCACACCACACTTTATCTCACATACTAGTTAATCTGATATAGGGTTATCCAAATTGGATAAAATAAAAAAACCAAACACACAGAGATAGACTATCTGATTAATTGTTAAAGCACATATAACTTGAAATAAAAGATAGCATCTTTTCGCTTTTTATCGGATAAATCAAGCAGTTATTTCTATTTTTATCAAATGCTTTTTTGACTAAAAATCTAATTTTTATTCTTAACTACTGTGAGTGCATTATAGACGCTTTTATACCGATGGCAACCATTATTTTAATAAAAATTATTTAATTACTTTATATTTCAATAAATTAGCTTAAATTTAAATAGAAATTTTTTCTAAGTGATAAAAATCTTCATTTATCAGTACAGAGAGAAGCTTTTCAGCTTCAATATCCATTTTAGTGCAATAAGCGATATTTTTGTTTTTTGTTAAAATCAAATTTTGATGATCATTGATTAACCAAACTGCTCGTCTAGCAATTGCAGCGCCAGAATCAATAAGTCTGGTTCCTTCAAAGAATACTTCTTTAAGCTCTGTTGATAATAACGGGAAGTGTGTACACCCAAGAACAATGGTGTCAGGAGGTTCTTTCATTTTTAAGCACGGTTTTACAATACGCACTAACGCTTCTTTTGAGATTGCTTGACCATAAAGTTTTTTTTCTGCTAATTCAACTAATTCCGATGAAGCAATCATCTCAACTTTACAATCGACAGCAAATCGATCTATAAGCTCTCTAGTATAACTTTCATTAACAGTTACCTTAGTTGCTAATAATCCAATAATTCCATTACGTGTTAATTTTACTGCTGGTTTTATTGCTGGAACAACACCAATAATTGGGAATTTAAAACGCGCTCTTAAAACAGGCAAACTTACCGTACTTGCCGTATTACAAGCAATTATTGCTATTGCCAACGCATGTTTTTGTTGAATTTGCTTCATGAAGCGTATAATACGTTCAATAATAAATTCTGCACTCTTTTCACCATAAGGAAAAGCATCATTATCAAAAGCATAAATATAACGCAGATTTGGCAATAACCGTCTAACTTCACGATAAACAGATAAGCCACCAACACCAGAATCAAAAATTGAAATAGTTGGGCGAGCTATTTTTTTTAACTGAGCACAGTTTACCACTTTTTTTATTTTATTTTTCATTCAATTTATCCCAATAATTAACAACATGCTGATAAAAAATTATCAATAAAGAATATGAAAAATTATGCCTATTATCTTAGCAAGAGTTATGCTCATTTCTTATCTATATGATTTCGGAGATACTCGATATTCTACTAATTAATTTCGTTGATGATTTTAAATAAGAGAGAGACATATGACATGAAAAATCTACAAAACAAATATCCACGAAACCAGATATTACATTTAATTCGAGTTATTAGCGAATCTGATATATGACTGCTAGGTTCCATTCTAATTGCTCATGAATTTAATTCTTCATTCTTAAATTTGATATTGTTTGACACAATGGTCACAAGTAGATAAAATCCCACCTACAATAGATTCAAGTTTTTCCAAGTAGACGTAAGTAGATTAAATAGTATTAAAAAGGTTGTTTTTTTGAAAGAACAGTTCTTCACGCCTAGCCTCTCTATCTTATCGTAGCCTCACTGTTGAAAAAGCAGATTACAATCGGATTTGTTGTTTTAATTCACGAACACTCATATACTGCGCCAACAAGAAGTTATAGAATGCCAGCAGTTCCTCCAGATCTTTTTTCAGATTCTTCATAGAGCTGAAGGATACTCGCTAAAAACCTTGCCAACAAAACATTAATAGCTTTATTAGAAGCATCGCATGTATCTCTTTGCTAACTGAACTTCCTCTAGCTTAATCTTTAACTTTAGGTTGCATCTCTATATGGTGGAGAGATGCAAGGATATTAGCTATTTTTATACACAACAGCCTTAGCACTGCCTGTTGGAAGCAACTTTGTGCCATTCATTCTAAAAATCAATGGCACCATTTCCAGTAGTAAAGCTAGCAGATACGGTTAAGCAACGCGCTTGTATGGTATTAGAGAAGTTTACTAAAGTTCCATTCTAACTTTCAATAAGCATTTTTGACCGCAAGGAGCTTCTTACCTCCATGCATGGCTCACTGCCACCGATAATGATCAACAATAAAAGGAGAACATTTTGATTGACAGAAGTATATTACTATCAGCTAAGAAATAAATGTAGTACAATATCGCTTAAATCACACATGCACCACAATTCCATATGCTCTTCGAGCAATTGCTTTTTCAGCTTACTGATAGTGTAATGGTAAAGATAATATATGCTTTTTAAGCAAGAATCTCGCCTACAGAAAGTTCATAAAAATCACATGGGATGATGCCACGTAGACAGTACCAACTAAAGCAGCAACTCTTCAAGAGTTTTGCAGGCTTCAGATAAATAAGCAATAAGCTGTTAACGCATATCCCGTTGCCACTAGGATCCATAATATTAAACACTTTAAGCTCAAGATCACCCATACTAATATGTATAGTTCGCTGTGGCAAATAACCGTTACTGGCTATACAACATGAAGCCAATCTCGATAAAGGCTTTGTTTTTCAACATATTGTCGCAATATGGCTTTGAGCTCATACCTCACAGAAGTTTGGTATGGTATCAGCGCTGCTTGGAAGCATTAAGGATAAATTCATGCAAGGGATCACTTGTAATATTTGGTTTTACGTATACCTCTCTATAGACTAGACTTTTTCATTGCATATCATCTCTCTTGTTAAAATCATTTAGAAAATCAATCAGCAAAATATGCCACTATCTCCGAAAATCAACACACTAAAAATGACCATAACTCCTGCTTCCTTGCTTTATGTGCAAACAGCCAACATAAATGCACTAACTGCTATTGTTGAAATCGACGAAATTTCTCTTCTCATCCTTTAAAGAGAAACTTTATATGCAACATCTAAAATCTGGGAAACATGCGAGAGCATCGTATAAAATAAAAGAATGAATCGATGGTTTTAATAACCTGAGATTCGACACTGGGTTTTATATGAGCAATTAGATTCTTGAACAGTTTAATGCAAAGTGTGTTAATCGTTGTTTTTTGAGCCAATCATCAATAAAATCCATCCTTTACTGGGATGAATCTAAACGGTATAAAAGTTTTGTCAAAGAGCAGGAAATTATAGTTGCCACATGGCCTAATAAGCTTAAATAATCAAAGAGTTCTTAGTAAGAAATTCACATTTAAACTGTGAACAGTTATAATAAGGCAAGTAAAAGAATAACTAACTAAATTCGATGCTTTGTGGTGGTTTTATTTAGCGAATTATCTGTACCATTGAGAAAATTATTTGAAACCAAAACTATTGAAATAGAGATTTGACTACAATTTGCTCTGCGAGCAAATAAACAACCTTTATTAAAATAGCATAATTTCTTCAAAAATTAATCTAAATGGCTCAGATAAACTCTCCTTCAAAAACGCAAAACCAATAAATTAGCGCAATTCATTGTAACTTCATGTGTTACATCACCGGTTTATTTAAAGAGTTTTATGATCTCATTCCAGCACAAAAGCAATTGTAGTAAACCCGATAAATTTTTTATGATGCCTAAAAAGATACCATACATCACTGCATTCAGTCCGACTGCCTCTCATCTCCGCACCAACCCACAAAGCGGCTCTTAAATTTTTCTAGACATGCACTATTTATTCAGCTATTATAGCTAGAATGAATGATTATCCTGAGTTTTGAGTAAACGCTAAGAGCAAGCGTAGATGAGGCCGGATACAGACAGATAGTACTAGATTGATGGGAAAAGAGATAGACTGAGATAATATACTGCTGATTAATTCATCAATTATACGAAGGTAGGAATTACATTTATTTCTTTCGCTCTATGGTACAAGCACATGGATAACTTGGCTAACAAACCTGACAAACATAAGTGACAATTTCTACTTCACTAGCAAAAGTGATCTCATCTAGTAAATTACTGCAATCTATATCTCTCGTTTTGCTAAACTGCTTTTTACCATTAAATAGAGGTTGGAATAAATTTCTTGAAAAACACGTGAAAGCTTCAGTTCCCTTAACAAGTCTATTATCTGTCAATTGCATCCCATTGCCTCAAGCAATTTTTGCACAATGGTCTACTTACAGCACCACTTGCTGTGCTTATCATGAATGTTATTCTGCTATTTTTTCTGCTAAAGCTAGTAAGTCAATGCCCTGTAGTTCATGCAGTTTCAAAACCATGGACCACTGCTTAGCAGTAGCAAATGATGTCTTCCTTAATCGCAACTATCAACACATTACTTTCATCATAACCAAATACCATTTTGGCTTTTTTCAACAATAACTAGCAGCTGGTCAACACTATATTTTGCGTAACTCTACACATTACATCCAGTGTTATAATGAAGTAGTTAGCAGACACATAGGATATCGAAATTGCTATCTTTTTCACCTTAATACACTTATGGTCGATAACTTAATCAACATGTTTATGTCTCCATCACTCGTGGTGGTAATCTGCATATTAAACATGCTGTATGGTAGCCGTCAGCTGTTCTTCAAAAAAAGCAACCTAAAGAAATCTAGTAAAAAGCTGTTATCCAGCTATACTGCGTCATATAGCTATAATTTGATAAATCCTGCTAATCCTCTAGTTCTAAGGCATATTCTTCTATAAGAAGCAGTGGCGACATTACTTAAAATGGCAATATGAATGAGTACGGACATAGTGGAAAGCAAACTTCGCTAAACAGATGAAAATAGGCGTGCTATAGCCTGAGATAACTTCGCCTGGTTACATTAAACGTCAGTCTTGGGTTGTATCCACATTAAAACTTTGGTATTACAAATCAGATAGAAGAAAGCGCGCACGCATATCATTATTATAACCACAGCACTCAACAACACTGGTAGAAGACAGTAACGCAAGAAGAGATAATTGGTCGCTTACATATTATTAGTCATATTTCAGCCAGGAATTTAAAATTGTTCCCTTACTATAGTTTCCTTTTAAATCAAAAACAAGAAACGCTATTGCCGAACATATATATAAGACCGCTTTAGATGAACGGCATTAAAAAACCTGAAAAAGTGAAGTTTACCTATGCTAATAAAAGAGTTCCTGAGCAGAAATACATAAAAGATATTCTATCTATCAATAGACCACTTTTTATAGATGCTAAGATTGGTAAACAGCTAATGAAATTCTTTGCAGAAAGAATGCATAAAATAGAGAAAAAGGTTACTAAGCCAAACCTAAAATTAAGATCTCTAAAATTAGTGAGTTATGTTAAAAATACATACTAGCCGATAAGGTTTTAACTTACAATAAATTCAAATAAACCCAATTCTATTTACTTTTAGTAAAAGTGGATTGCTTTTGCTCTTCAATTAAAGAGCGATTTTTAATTTTCTAATCAATAAAAAATAAAAGATTGCTCTTTTCATGCTAAATAGCATCAAATACTAACAGTTAGACGTGAAACTGTATTTCTTCTCTTGCCAGAATGGCAACTGCCAGGTAATATTTATTTCTACAATATTAAAATAGTAAATTTTTTGCGTCTGTAGCTCAGTTGGTTAGAGCACCACCTTGACATGGTGGGGGTCGGTGGTTCGAGTCCACTTAGACGCATCAAGTATTGTCTAGAGACAATACTTTTTCAATTTGTAAAGCTCATTGAGCTTGAAGTTTCTATATAATAATAAAAAAAAGCGCGTTCCAGCTTTTTTATAAACCGAATTATAGATCATTTAAACAGATTTATTTCTGATTAAGTTAACTAAATAATACGGTGTGAAAAGTCACTCAAACGAAAACCAAAAATAAATAATGCAGCAAAATAACTTATTGTCCCGGCAAAAATCACTAATAGCAACCGACTGATCCTCATCAACATATTTCCATACTCCCATATTGGCATAAAATTTAATACCAAAAATAATATTGCTACCATAACAATTAAAGCGGCAATTAATTTAAATAAAAATTTTCCCCAACCAGCTAATGGGATAAAAATTGCCTGACGACGTAATTGCCAATAAAGCATTAAAGCATTAAAGCATGCAGCTAAGCCGATTGATAAGGCCAATCCAGCATGTTTTAGCGGACCAATAAAGGCAAGATTCATTAGTTGTGTCAAAATTAAACTAACAATCGCAATTTTGACCGGTGTTTTAATATCTTGTCTTGAATAGAATCCTGGCGCTAATACCTTAATGACAATTAACCCAATTAAACCAACACAGTAGGCAATTAATGCCCATTGAGTCATTAATGCATCATAAGCAGTAAAATTACCATACTGAAAAAGTGACACAGTTAACGGTTGAGCTAAAATAGCCAATCCAATAGCGCAAGGTATCGTTAATAAAAAGCAAAGCCGTAACCCCCAGTCCATTAAGCGCTGATATTCTTTGTAATTACCTGTTGAGAAACTTTTTGCCAGATAAGGCAATAAGATAGTGCTAAGTGCCACTCCTAAAACACCGCTAGGAAACTCCATCAATCGGTCAGCATAATACATCCATGAGACAGAGCCTGATTGTAAAAATGAGGCAAAAATAATATTAATAATTGAAGAAATCTGGCTTACAGAAACGCCAATAATTGCCGGCCCCATTAACTTCACTACTCGCCACACGCCGCTATTATTAAAAGAGATACGCGGTAAAATTAACATGCCAATTTTTTGTAAATAAGGTAATTGATACAGTAACTGTAAAATGCCGCCGGCACAAACCCCATAAGCTATCGCTATAATAGGCGGTTCACAATATGGCGCTAACAACAGTACTGATATAATTATAGTAATATTAAGTAAAGCAGGCGCAAAAGCTGGAACAGAAAAACGGTTCCAAGTATTTAAAATAGCACCAGCTAACGATACTAAAGAGATTAGTAAAATATAAGGAAAAGTAATTCTCAATAAACGAACTGTTAAATTAAACTTATCCGGTATATTATTAAAACCAGGAGCCGCAATATAAATAACCCAAGGTGCTGCTAATATTCCGGCTAACGTAACTATTGCCAAAATCAATGTCAGTAAGCCGGAAACATAAGCAATAAAAGCGCGAGTAGCTTCGTCACCTTGCTGATTTTTATATTCCGCTAGGATAGGAATAAATACTTGGCAAAATGCGCCTTCGGCAAAAATTTGGCGCAAAAGATTCGGTAATCGAAAAGCAACAAAAAAAGCATCTGTCGCCGAACCGGCCCCAAAAAACCGCGCTATGATCGCATCACGAATAAATCCTAGTACTCTGGAAAACATAGTCATAGAGCTTATCGCTGCTAATGATTTAAGTAGATTCATGTAATATTTTTATTAATGGCAGTCATATTAGATTAATGAAGCATATCAGTGAGTAGTAAGCATAACAATGAATTAGAATAAGTACTTTTGCTAACCCAGTAGGTAAAGTCAATAATTATTTATTTTGCTTTTCTTTAGCAAAACTTATCTTGATTGTTTTTTGTGATCGCTGATCTATAAAATATGATACAGTCATTCACCATTAATTTCTAAATAATCTTTTGAATATTATCAATATGGTTTAAAACCTATCTGTTTTGTCCAGGACAATCCTTATATAAACTCTATCTTCACACAACCATATTCATGGCAATATGGTTACTGATGGATTTAGTTAAGACTGAAATATCATGATGATGTTAATTCATCTTCAAGCAAATAGACTCTTCAGGCAAGCAAAAAGCCTACGTATACTTTAGCTAAACGTTATGATATGTCAAAACTTAGTGTTGCTAAATGACAAAATCAAGCTGATCTTGATGATCAGCTATGTTAGCAAAGGTTGTTACTTTTTTCACAAAGGAATTTGTAGTCAGGTTTGTATTTGAATTGTTGTTGTTTCAAACAATATTCTAAAAGCCAGATAATTCTGCAAATAAAATAATTTATACCATAGGCTAAAATCATCATATTTATCCATATTTTTAATCGACTAATATTATAGGTATTTATACTTTAAATATGGAATTCCTTACAAATAGCTCTCTAATTATTTAACCTTAATTAAATGATGGTGACTAATCTCATCCTGGCTAGTAAATGATTTGCACCATTTATCTCCATCCAAATAAAAGATGGACTATTTATAAATGATCAGTTCAAGAAAACTCCTAACATACTTTGCATTAAACTCTTCAAGAATCTCATCGACTCAGATGACAGTATCTCAATCTCTGTAGATTAGAATAGTAATTCCAGTTATTTTCTTCTTTTTATCTCTACATCTTCCAAGCTTTCTAGCTATCCTGTGTGGGATATAAAGAGTTTCATTTAAAGGATTATGGAAAATATTTCATCAACTTCAAGAATATAATTTAGTGGATTTATGTTGGCTCTCACCGCTGAATAAAGAAAGCAGTGACATATCTAAACGTTGTTTTCAAATCAATGCCTGTTTGTTTTGTTGATTCCCATAAATCAAGCCATTCAACATACATCATAGATACCATAAACTATTTATCCTTGTGATGTAGTGTCGCTAGAGCATCTACAATAAGATTATTAAATATTTTCCTGCAATTGTGGATTTTGCAAAACGATATCGCTGTAATTAATCCACCAATAAATATTCCACAATCGAGGCATAACATATTTATTGTGACAATATTAGCAGGATAAAGTGAAATGAGTTACTTCAATGCATTAATTTACATCATCAACAAATTATTACAGAAAAACTCAATGAGATATATATTTTTATTGCCAGGCAGTGAGAAAAAGTCTCTAGTCTGTTTGATCTGTAGTAGTTTTTGGTTTTCCATGGCACAATCATATGTAGCTAAAATCCTTCATGATAGTATATAGTATATAGGATTTTTATCCTAATGAGCTTTTCTAATACAACATAGTCTGATATTATCTCAGCTATATTCCCTTTGCAGATAACGCTTTCGCCAGATCAGGAAGAAGCAATAGTCGTTTCCCTTCAAAAAATTTTCTCTCTTTAACGATCTGCTAAAAGTCGTACGCAAATTCCTTTGAACCAGCCATGTTGTATCCAGATTTTGCCTAGACCTCTGTTTACACAATCCTCCTCAATGGATTAATGACATTTCGTGAAATAAGGGAAGAAACTAGGAATAGGCCGGAGCATAAAGCGTTTAAAATCTATTACCAGATTCTTTACACATAGATGGAAAATATCTTCCAAAAATGCTATAAAGAAGTTTCAGTACGTTATCTTTTTATAGGTATACAATATCGCCTAACTTAATAGGTTTTTATTGGTATTTACAAGATCAAAACCAGTGCGAATACTCAACGCTTCTTACGTGCTCTTAACAGAGCATCTCCTCTTGCTTTCTATCAGGTACTTATAAAAAATAGAAAATTTACATACCACCTTTTTCTGCAAAAACATCCACAATCGAAAAACATAAATTCAAATGTTTGTGTACATTGCTTGCTTTGCATAGAACACTGCTTTTAGCCAGCCGATATATATTTAAACAAATTGTATGGTTGAGCAATTTAATTTGCACATATAATACAGATTTAAAAGCAGTCATTTCATTTCTAGTAAATAGTTTGAAATTAGTCTGCGTTGATATGTTTGGATGTACAATTAGGAATTACCTAAATTAGTATTGCCTAATTAAAACTTCTATTAGAGTCTTATGAAGGATTGCTTCAAAGTTAAATCTAATTATTCAAAATAAAAAAACATAAATATCTTTAGAGTTATCACGATTAGTAATTAAACTGATAAATCACATGAACTAGCTTGATTTTTATTTATTATTGTTAATCAATATATAGTGACTGCTCTATTCTCAGTATACTATTTAAGATGTGGCTTTTGCGTATAATTTCAGTTTGGTTGTTAACCAGGTACAATATTTTTTATTATCTCCGCCATTTTAAACTCCTGGATGTTACCTAGTTATCATATCTAGTCTATTCGAATATCAATTCGGGCCGGTATGAGTAAAGTTTTTCAGGATCAACTTTTTTAAAAAGGTTCTTACTATGAAGAGCTATTTTCTTTTGTTGTACGTGCAAATTATACTAATATTTTTATATTGCCGTTAATGAAATAACCAGCTCACTATCTGTACAATTAAATAGATGTATACCATTGAAGTTATTATCTCTTTAACTTTGGTTTATCCACTCATCAGTTGTACTAAAAAACATTTTCACTTTTAACAACGATTAATGAAAGATTTACTTTTTAAGAGCCAGTCTATTCTTCGCATTGATCTTGCCTATTCAGTAATGCTATTTTTTGCTCTGATCAGTCTGTTTTATTTAGGTGCCATTACTGAAGAGCTAGCACATGAAACATTAAGAACCTTACACTGGAAGATTCTCATACTTGATGAAGTTATATGGGGTTTAACCAATTAGTCCATCCATTTAGGTGATCCAATTAGCTATATACGTAGCGGTATGTTGGGGTTGGATGGCGTTATATGATATTGGATATCAGTTTGGAAATTTAGCAGCGCTACCACACCTTAGCTTAGCATCTATTAACCAATATAGAATAATTAGCCTTACTTGTCTTTATACTAACAATTTTATCAGCAGAAATAAACTATTATTTATAATGATGGGTAGTTATCTACAATCTTGCTATCAAAATTATAGAAAAAAATAAAATATGAAGCAGTTTTTTACAGGAAACATATTCTTAAGTATATGTAGTGATAGCTGGATGCGATCAATTAACTGAATTCAGTATTAGTGAATATAACATTAATCAATATCTAGCTAAATATATAACTACTATACTAAAAAATAGCCATTACTAGAGTTGCTGATACTATAGTATTAATCTAGGCAATCTTTCTATTCAAATCGCCAGAATTGAGCCGAATAAACCACACCTATATGAAGTATAGTTATGAAGTATAGTTAAAATTAAGCTTGAAATACCATTAAGCTCAACGCATGCAGAAGTCTATTTAGCTATTACTTCACTACCATATTTTAACATAGCTACTGGTGCCATCTATTTAAAAAAGTTGATAACTTTTAATAACAAAATTACACCACAAAAAATAGCTTAACCATCGATACAATATTTCTAAATTATTAATAATTCATCAAAATCTTATTTTGAAAAAATCCAGTTTATTTATTTTAGAATCAAAAAAAAGCAAAGCAGAAGCATTAGTCAAAAAATCCTTAAAGGATTTAAAATTAAACCTGAAAAATTAGTTATTTCATTAATAAAACAAACAAATTAGCAACCATAAGAAACCAATAGGACATAAGTGGAGCCACTATATACTCTCGCCTCTTATATTTTATGTAACCTGACAGCTTTGTTCACTAATTATCAGCTAAAGCTCTTCTTGTAATACAACTAAAGCTTCACACATTTTCTTACATAAAGTAAGATAAAAATTATTCACTATAAGGCCTTCCAGTTATCTGAAAAATAATTCACTTACAGGTAAAATAATCTGATTAAATAACTGAATTTATATTAATAACGGA
>JBHEQW010000091.1:0-17981 GCA_046530935.1 Arsenophonus sp. | reverse complement strand
AAAAATATAAATTTTGTTAAATATCTCTAATAAAAAAGACTGTAATAATATACATTATAAATGTATGGCAATCAAGGATTGATAAATTATTTTATTAATATACAACGATCAAGTTAATTGATGTGTGATTGTTGTTCAACGACAGGCATAAAAAACTGTTTTTCAAGTAAAACAGCAATCTTTGGCATGAAATGAATTCATCTATACTATAATGTAGACTATATAGTGGTTTCATCCTGTATTCTTACTGATAGAGTTTCAGCACCATAACCTATAGAATTGGCTAAAAATCCAATTTAATGTGCTTATTGTCTATGTTATCGATGCATGATATTCATCACAAATCACAACTCAATCAACGGTACACTCAATTAACGGTAATTGAGGCAAGATCCATCTATAGGCCTAGACCTTTTATTGTATTTTAAGACCTATCTTTTGATAGGTGTTTTTGTTTTGTTGATTATTTAGAAGCAGCTAAAATCTGAGTTAAATGTAAACTATTAAATAGTATCAATAATACTATTTAATCTATATGCTTTTACCTTAAAAATATAAAATTAATCGATAAAAATAAAAACCTTTAAAAGTCAAAAAAGCAAGCAAGGTCAAAATAACACAGGAGATAGAGAGTGCCATTAATTTTAATGCTTTAATTTAATGAATAAACCAAGCCATGTTGGCGAATTTATGACACTTCTTTCACTTTATATTGTTTATCTAAATCATCAACAAGCCAAGCAAAGCTTTGAGCATCAAGACGTTACTCTAAAGCAATCTTAAAGTATTTTTCTGCTTCTTATGCCATTTGATATTGTGTAATGCAATTTGACCTAATGTGCTATTTAGTAATGGATACTGTGGCCCAACCAATCTTTTTTATATTAGATTTGTCTGAATTTTATTCATTACATTACTATCGCTAATTTGTAAACGAAGGAGAACCAATAAAGGATTCTAATCATATTGTTGATTTAAGCCAGTAATAATAATTTTTTCTGATGCTTAACTGTCGTCGTCTTCAATAAGACAAGAAGCAACAATTGATTGCAGTATTTGGTCATGATGTTTTACGTCTCTGAGAATCCAATTAATTTTTTTAAATTTTTGCTTCTACATTCAGCCATATATTTGATTCATAAAGTCTTTTTGTATATATCTTTACATAATTTATTAATCTATTCCGTGGAATATAACTTTTCTTTTTACATAATCAGCAAAACTTCAATAATCTCCTTAACTCTGATTGGCCTTGTTTTGCCATCCTTAAGAATTTAGGATGGTGTTGGGTGGCTGCCTGATCCAATAATTTATTAACACCTTGACGTGCTGCATGAATGTTAGCTTCAACAAGTTGTACACTAACAGGTATAATATCAACAGGAAGTTGATTGTTATCAGAAACCTTTGCTGCGCGTTCAAAGTATTTGATTGACACAATATCATCACCGCGTTGTTGAAAAGCTTCTGCTGCCAGTAAATAGTTATCAACTGGTTGTTTGGTTGTTCTGCATAGACAGCGTAACCTGTCAGTAATTTCAACTTTTAAAAATCGCCTTCTACTAATTTTTAGTAATTCTTTTTGCGTTTTAGTATACACTTTACGATATTTATTACCTTTTAGCTGTTTATGGGTAAATAATATTACTATACAAATACAACGATAACACCAGCCAGCTAAGAAAACAGAAAATAAATTTTAAATTAATAAAACAAATGATTAAACCGGTTACAGTGCTTTCAATATTGTAATTATTAGTTTTGATAAACAGATAACCTTGGTGCCATGCGACAATGAGACTAATGATAATGCTAGCAATCAGTATAATAAAAAAGATCAAAACTTTTACCATGCAGCTTCCATAACATCTTCTTTCTGCGCAGTTAATTATTTTATTGTTTTGCTTTAACAGTTTTTCTATTTACGCAGAAGGGGCGCTATTTTTATGTTATTATTTGTGCTATTTTCTTTAGTTAGTTGCGTTTTTTTGTGGTATCTTTTGTTGAAAAATGACTTCTCCTTGAATACATTTTTGCAATGCTTTATCTAGTAATAATAAACTTATTAATTCTCCTGGAATTATCTATTATAATCTGTTGTTCAATAAGTTTATCAATCTTCATAAGAAAGGCTTTTATTTGACGTATCGTTGGCATTGGAATAAATTTGAATCTAGGTTAAATCTTTCTCTAAAGATTATTTATAAATTTGCTCTTGATTACGAGGCACGGCTTTTGAAGCAATCAGTAGTTTTGCCAGGAATATTGACGCGAAAATAAATTTACTAATTAGGTATCAGTAAAGACGATTAATGAGAATCTATACAACTAATTATAATAAAACTTTTACTAAATCTTTCCCAATTTTTTGTAAGATTTTATTTTCAATTAACAATATTATTGACAAGTTCCGTGATATCTTCATCCATTTGGGTTACCATCTTGACCACTATCATTTATGCGTAAATTATCGATGTCACTGCTACGTTGATTAATCCTTGAAATAATTGCCTCATAAATCGATTTTTCTACTGGCATATAGCACACTGATATCATCATTAAGCGTTCTTCGGGTCTCAATTAAATTAGGTAAATTAGGATCATTCAGTTCTACTAAGACTTGAATAAGCACTTTTTAATAAGGCAATCGCAGTAACGGTGTCATAGTCATTTCAAAGTTTTCTGGCAGCTATTTTAGTTAACAAATTAACTTGAGCAAGCAAGCAATTTTTTACATCTGCACTTAAAATCGTTAAGATTTTAGGATGTAACATCGTCGATATGTTTTCCAAATTGCTGTTTATATTCTTTTTTATCTAATTAAATAATATGCAGGAATTCAACTAATTGGTTAATTTGCTTTTTTTCTATTTATTGCTGACGTTGTAGTTCATTTATTTGTTGTTGTAATTCCACTGCTTTCATTTACTATTTGTTGATGTTTTAGATTAAGATAATAATAGAAACCACAATCAAGTATGGTAATAACTACTTTAGTAATTATACTACTAAACAGACCAGACTATTTTTGCTTATAAACAGATACTGTTTTAGATGTAGATTGGTATCTTAGCTATTTTCGAGGAATTTAATAGGTTGTTACTTACATTATTTTGTTTATTCTGTTACATCAATTAATATCTCAATATCAGTTTACATTAATGCTTGAATCAAAGCAGCATTTTTAGCATTTTTAGCTACTTTTGCTTATTGCCATCCTAAATTGATAAGCAGTATTTGCAAAACGTTCACTTACAATAATTAAGTGGCGAGAAAGCACCAAATGTTTAACATAATCTGTAGTTAAGTTAAATAACAAATATAACATTTCACCACTGGTAACAATAATTGTTCTAATATTTACTTGCTGCCATTGTAGCTGAAAATTTGTTTGTCATAATTTATTGGTTGACGTTTATAACACTCACAATACTCAATATTACTTCCTCGCAATTTCAATGTTTCTTCAAGTAGTTCACGTCCACCAAATTATCACGGAATAACAAAGATTTTTTACCTAAAAGTGATTGTAACCTAGTTAATTCAAGTAATCTTTCAGTAGTCTCACAAGCAAGATTGAGATGGTTGAATAGGCAGATTAGTTAAATGGTGAAAACCCAATGCTATCGAATGTTCTGTAGCGTAATAGTACAGAATATCAGGCGCCATTTTCGTCCAGCTAAAAAAAGTGCTGAATTAGCATGGCATACAGCATTTGGCGATAAAAAAACCAAATCATCATCAGTTAGACTGATAATTTAATCGGCAAAATAGCCAGTTCATTACATGGGATAATTTTAATCAGTTTCGCATGAAAAGTCATTTTTTCCTAATGACCTAATGCGTTGAACAATTTTTTTACCGCTTGGATTTGGTCTGGTGACAAATATATTCATCAAGAAAATACTCCTGTAGAAATTTTATTAAGAATTTGTTTTTAGCACCGTTATTGATTGAGTAATTCCTCCATAAGTTCAATACTCGCTTGTTGAGCGTCTTCAGGGTTAAAATATCTTTCTGCACGAATAATTTTACTACAATTTATCGCACAAACTACTGCTCTAAGCCAGATTTGTTTATTTTCCATATAGCATAGCTCTACCTATTGGGAGTTGGAAGCCACCTTCAAATTGATTATTGATAGCTCGTTCTTCTTTGAATACAGATAGCAGTATCGTTATGATGTAAAGAGTCTAGAAAATGTTTTGTGTAGTAGTCATCAAGACGGCATTCAATAACCAATTGCGCTTTATCCAACAGCAGGTAATAACTTCTCTGGTGTCAATGATATGCGTTATGCGTGTTTCTAAACTTAGATGTTTTAGGGCAGCTGCAGCAATAATAATACCATCGCATTCACAATTGTCTAGAGTTTACTCAGCGGTATTCCAATATTACCACTAAGGTCTCGAATAACTAAATGCGAATAAGTATGAAGTATCTGGCATTTGGCGACGCAGGCTTGATGTTCCTATAATACTTCCAGGTGGAAGCGCATCAAGAGAATTGTATTTATTAGATACAAAAGTATCACGATGGTCTCATCGCTGACGCTGACAAATACCCATTAATCCTGACTTATCATGAAATGTAAGTGGAATATCCTTTATGGAATGAACAGCAATGTCAGCTAGGTTTCTAGTAACCAATTTTTTTATGCTTTGATAAAAAGTCCTTTTACCCCACTCCAATTTTAGCCAGTGTAGTATCTCACGTAAAATATCTCAATTGGTATCAATGGAAATAAGTTTAATCGTTAATGTTAGATGATATTTTTCTGGTTGGGTTTTTACAAAAATCGCTTGCCACATTGTTAATGGACTTTTTTTTGTTGTAATACGGCACTTGATTGTATTGACATATTTTTCTTAGGCAATCAGATTATAAGTGAATTATAAAGAAAAATGGCATGTAGTTTTTAATATTTTGATAGGTTTTTTCCAGTTGATTAACAGTGTCGCGATCGTCGCTTAACAAGCATAGCTAATGTATAGTGAAATTTACAAAAAAATCAGCAAAAACAAGCCCAAAAATAATTTTCATTTATTATGGAAAAGCAAAAAAACACATATTCAACTATTTTATATTTATTAGGATATTTATCATTAGAAGCAATTATTAATTTTTAATATTAAAAATTAATTAATTAATCTCTTTTTTTATATAGTTCAGCTTCATCTATCTAAAATTCTTAGAAACAAAAAAAGATTTTTTCTAAAAAAAGCATTTAGTCTAAAAAATAAACAGTTAATGTAATTGTAATGTACTTTACCATTTTTGCACAAAATGTTAAACTGATCACGATTCTAACAACATATTAAAAATAGCTAATCATATTATTGTTCTAAAATTCCAAATGAAGGTAATTGGTGAATTAAGCTTATTTATTTTTTAAAGTTAATTTAGGTAAAATTTTGTATCTTTACATTGAAACATTAAAGCAAAGATTGGATGCAATCAACCAATTACGACTGGAACGAGCATCATCTTCTATTAATGAAGCATTCAAGCATGTATATGAATTGCTGCCAGTTTTATTAAACTATCATCATCCTATGTTGCCTGGTTATATTGAAGGTAACATACCTGTTGGAGTCTGTTTTTTTGCACCTAATATTCAACAAATTCATTGGTTAAAGCAATTTAAGTCGTATCTTTTTTGTGAACTGACTTCACAAAAAATTAATGGTGAATTACCTATTACAGGTATTTATTCCATGGGAAGTACCTCATCAATCGGACAAAATGATGTTTCTGATTTGGATATTTGGATATGTCATCAATCATGGTTAGATCAAAAAGAAAGATACCTTATGCAAAAAAAATGTACATTAATTGAACAGTGGGCATCCTCACTTGGTATAGATGTTACTTTCTTTTTAATTGATGAAAATCGTTTTCGCAATCATACTAGTGGTAATTTGAGTGACGAAGATTGCGGAACAACACAACATATATTGCTGTTGGATGAATTTTATCGTACAGCTGTTCGTATGGCTGGAAAACGTTTACTATGGATGATGGTCCCAGCAGAAGAAGAAACTAATTATGATGAATATGTTTTATTGTTATACACGCGAGGAGCATTAACCCCAAATGAATGGTTGGATTTAGGCGGATTAGCCGAATTATCAGCTGAAGAATATTTCAGTGCTAGTTTGTTGCAACTCTATAAAAGTGTTAATTCTCCTTATAAAGCTGTTTTGAAAAGCATTTTACTTGAAGCTTATTCATGGGAATATCCTAGTGGCATGTTGTTGGCAATGGAATTTAAGCAATATTTGCATGCAGGAAAAATTATTTCTTATGGTCTAGATGCCTATTGTTTGATGTTAGAACGTGTTACGCGTTATTTAACAGAAATAGGTGATTTTAAACGTCTTGATTTGATTCGTCGATGTTTTTACTTTAAAGTTCGTGAAAAACTATCTTGTAAAAATAACACCTCAGTGATTAATGACAGTTGGCGAAGGTATGTATTATCACAACTTGTTACTTCATGGGGGTGGAATATAGAGCGATTAAGTATTCTCGATAAACGAAATTATTGGAAAATAGAGCAGGTTCGAGATGCATACAATGAATTACTTGATACTATGATGCAAAGTTATCGTAATCTTATTCACTTTGCTCGTCGTAATAATTTGCAGATGAACCCAAGCCCACAAGATATTGGTGTGTTGATACGCAAATTATATGCTACCTTTGAAGTATTACCTGGCAAAGTGCCTTTGGTTAATACACAAATTTCAACAAATCTATCTGAAAGTCATCTAACTTTTATTTATGTTCCTGTCGGGCGCACAAATCGCAATGGTTGGTATTTATATAATAAGGGACCTACAATAGACACGATTATTGGACATCAACCTATAGAATATAACCATTATATTAGTAAATTAGTGGCATGGACTTACTTTAATGGTTTATTGATAGAGCAATCACATATTTATATTCATAACAACAGATCTCAATGTGATGAGAGCAAATTACATCAATTTATTAATGATATAACTACAAATTTTCCTATTCGATTTTTGGCGACAACACAAAAAGCCTTATATAGCTCATGTGAAATTCGCCATTTAGCTATTATTGTTAATTTAGAGAAAGATCCAACAGCGATGTTTTTTAATCAAATTATCCATTATGATTTACCTCATAAACTAGACATATTGAGTCTTGGTGATCCACCACAATGCTTAATTAGTAGTATTGATCTACTATATCGTAACTCTTGGAATGATGTGAGAACACTGCATTTTTCCGGTGAACAATCTATGTTGGAAGCATTAAAGACGATTTTAGGCAAAATACATCAAGATGCTGAGCTACCAGATCTGGTTGAGGTTTTTTGTTATAGTCAACATATGAGAGAGTTGATCGCGACACGTGTTCAACAGGTGGTTTAGAATGTATTGAATTACGTCTATCAAGCAGTTGTAATGACTCATGGCGTTTTAAGGCATTACGTATTGCAGGTCAAATCTGGGGATTATTTTTTAAGCGCTTAAATGTTTCAGTACAAAAATTTGAAAATGCAGTAGAATTTTATGGTGCGATTTCTAACAATAAATTACATAGCTTGCCCGGAAAATTAAATGTCAAAGAAACTTATCATTTACCTTTTGTTGTTGATGGTTATGCCAGTGAAGAGATTGTTCAATTCTTCTTTGAAGATATAGAAGAAAAATCATAGTTTTAATATATATTTTTTAGATGAAAAAAATCTGATAGAAATATATTTAGACTGTAAAGCAAACAAAGAAAAACTTATTAGGGATGTAAGCTGTTTTTACTTATCATTTTCAGATTATCATCTAAGTTACCCTACAAATTTAGTCAATTTCAATTTACCGCAATTTTATCAAATAATAAAAGTAGAAAATAAAAATCAAGTCATTCCTTATTTATCTAGCTCATTTATGGTTATGGAATTGAATCACCATTTAATTGAAGATCAAAAACCATCCAATTTTGCTAAAATTGGATAGAATTGGTTTATTGGACCCAATTTAAGTTAAAACTTCATAGGATAGTATATTTTTAACCAATAATACACCATAATTTTAGAGATACTAACCCTATGTTTAAGTGTTTTAGTAACCTTAGTTTTTCTCCATTTTATGCATTTTTTTAAAAACAATTTCATTACCTGTCCAACTGAGCAGCAGCAAAAAAAGCAGACTCTGGCACTATATATAATATATTTGTATAGATATGTGCGCAAGAACCATTTTATCAGGACTAAGGAAAAACCCTAGCTTCTCGGATTTTTATGTTCGATGATCTCCATCGAGCCTTACCTTATATACCATCCTTCAGCAATAATGTTCTATGTTTATAATTCAACAAGAAGCCCCATAGCAACGGATCATTTTAAAATGTCTGGCCGGAATATATCTTATATGGCACTAAATCATCTCTTCTTAATATTAGTATCTAGTTCTGCTGTTGTTGAATGCGATGCCAATAGTAATGTGATACACAACCTTCTCCCATTCTGTAATACTACAGTTTTGATGCGCATATAGAGGTCAGGCTTTTAATAACAACCAATGTAGTTTTCGCTATCCAAACACGCCACCTTTGGTTTTTAGCAAAGTGGACTTTCTGGTAACGTCTGTATTAGAGTTATTATGCTATATTGGCAAAGGTTGTTTGGTAGAAATTCTCTTATGCTATTAAGATGGATTTTAGTACAGAGTTAGTCACCATAAAAAAGCAAACAATCATACAGATCAAAGAGAATATTTCCTTACAACATGCCAACATAAATCCATATCCACATTAGTTCGTTAGATGATTATCTGTAGTATCATGTCAATTCATACATTAAAGCAACTTATTTACTTTGTCCTACCGATATTTTATACTGAATAAGCTATCTCAGCAACGCTGAGAATATTTATTAAGATTACAGTCGTATCCGTTCTAAAATCCTTGATTGAAGAAAATATTTAATAATCTTACGAAAAGTTACCTGGCGAGAGTACATGGTAAGTATAAATGGTTTAGTTCTGTGATGTATTTTTAATAGTTTGACTTTACAGGAATCAGAAAAACAAACAAGCATAGATTTGAAAAAGCATATAAATGGCATCATTACTTCCTTCTTTATCGGCATCGGCAATACTTAATGTAAGTAAGCTAAGTACTATTATTTAAATTAAAAAAACATTTTTCCATGAATTCTTTAAATGTAAGTATTACACTTATACATAAAAAAATCAGAAAACTTAGGAAAAGAGGAGATAAGGAGATATAGGAAAAGAGGAGATAAGGAGATAAAAGGAAAGAACAAATTATGCTGATCATCACAAGAGATCTACATTGTCATATGAGCAATGAGATTTTTAAAAAGTTTAATTCAGAGTGCATTTTAGCTGTTTTCTTGAGCCGATCATTTATAAAAATTCCACACTTTACTCGAATGGAATTAAATACTAGGTAACCTTTACCAGTAAGCATAAAATTAGTTATTATCGTCTATTAAAGTTAGATAATTAGAGAGTTATTTGTAAAATATTCCATATGCAAACTCTGAACAGTTATATTATTAAACGATTAAAAAGATAGCTGAGTAAATTCCATGGTGTATGGTAGTAGGATCGGTTTATTTAAAAAATTATCTTGCCTGGAGAAGATTGTTTGAAACCACAAAAATTGGAATAAAGACGTGGTTACATGTTGCTCTGCTAGCAAAGCAACAACCTTTCCAAACATCACTAGAAATTAG
The DNA here is from genome assembly GCA_046530935.1 of Arsenophonus sp. GTDB lineage: Bacteria > Pseudomonadota > Gammaproteobacteria > Enterobacterales > Enterobacteriaceae > Arsenophonus. The sequence continues at coordinate 8,242 of JBHEQW010000091.1, read as the reverse complement.
CATACACAAGAGTATAAACCACTATTCACATCTCATGAACATCCACGAAGCACAAGATGCGCCATAATCTTGCTCCTCTCACGCGTAGCCTGAATGCTACGTTCAATGAAAATATCTCTCGAAAAGAATCAGGTATTAGTTTTTATATATATTAATTATAAAGAATAATATTTATTTTAGCAGTTATAGTTTAAATGAAATTGATCACTATTACTATTCAGTAATAGTATAAGATTAATGGCTAATAGATTATAGTTGGATATAATTTTATTATTGTTTCTGAGAGAGAACATCACACATTACTAATTATTTGTTTTATAGTTGCTAAGTACCTAAGCATGTAGGTAGGCATATTTAATGGAGCGCTTCTTGACGGTTAATAATAATTTAACTGTCATTTTTAAAAATTAGTATCATAATAATACTGCTATGTATTTCGCAATCGATATAATTATTGCCATCATACTAATCAAATTGGTCTTCTATTCTATCCATAAATTTACCAACCAGTTGATGAAATTTCGTGTCTGTTGTTATCGTCAATTTCCTATTTGCTTTTCTACACCTAACTGCGATTATAGCTTATAAAACATAATGATTTAAGAATGCAGGTTTTAACATACATAATGAAAAAATTAATTTACCTATTTATAACATCAATATTATTAACCCTCATTTGTAGTTGTGGTTTGAAAGGACCACTCTATTTTCTAGCAAAAACAACAGTGGAAAAAAATGCTAAAAGCACTATATCGTCTAAAGATAAAGATATAGAAGATCAATCGATACAGACAGAAACACTGCAAAAATTAAGTAATAAAAACCAGTCAATTGATTATGATGGAGTAGAAAATGCAATTCTCTAAAATGCATGGTTTGGGTAACAATTTTATGGTAGTAGATGGTGTTACACAAAATGTTTATTTTTCTTCTGAACTTATTTCTCGTTTATCGGATCGACATAGAGGAATTGGATTTGATCAACTTTTAATTGTTGAAGCACCTTATGATCCAAATTTTGATTTTCATTATCGTATTTTTAATGCAGATGGTAGTGAAGTTGCTCAATGTGGTAATGGGGCCCGTTGTTTTGCTCGTTTTGTTAGACTTAAAAAACTAACTAATAAACGCAATATAAAAGTAAGTACTCAATCAGGCAGATTGACATTATCGGTAGCAGAAAATGAAGATGTTTGTGTGAATATGGGAATTCCTGAGTTTAAGCCAAACAAAGTATTATTTAAAACTAAAAAAACCGAGAAAACTTACATAATTAAAACTAAACAACAAACAATATTATGTGGTGTGGTTTCTATTGGCAATCCTCATTGTGTATTACAGGTTGAAGATATTGACTCTGCTGAAGTTGCTTTATTAGGGCCGCTTCTTGAAAATCATGAACGTTTTCCTGAGCGAGCTAATATAGGATTTATGCAGGTTATTGATCATGAGCACATTCGATTACGTGTACATGAACGTGGTGTAGGAGAAACACAGGCTTGTGGAAGTGGTGCCTGTGCTGCTGTTGCTATTGGTATCAAGCAAGGTTTATTAAAAAAAAATGTTCGTGTTGATTTACCTGGTGGCATGCTAAAAATTCGTTGGAATGGATTTGGTCATCCTTTGTTTATGACTGGCCCTGCAACACACGTTTATGATGGCGTTATTTATTTATAAGTTTTGTTTGGTTAAGAGGTCTTTTATTATGGATAAAAAAGAAGCAGAATTTGATCCTAAACCTCTGTTAGATGATCAGACAGTCGTGGGATATCTAAAAAGCAATCCTCATTTTTTTATTCGCAATGCAGCTGCTGTTGAACAGATACGAGTTCCTCATTCTGTTCATCAGGCTGTTTCATTAGTTGAATGGTCAATGAAACGTCAACGAACTTATACCAAAAATCTAGAAAAGGATATAGAACTATTGATTGAGCAGGCTCGCAATAATGAAATGCTATTTAATCAACTATTAAAGTTGGTTATTCAACTATCAACAGCAGATGATTTTGCTGATTTTCAGCAACGTTTATATATCTGGTCAAAAAGCTTTGGTTTGAGTGGTGCTTATATTCGCTTATTTAGCGATTGTTGGCAGATAGGGGTAACGATGGATACGCAAAAAGTTATGATTTCTCGTCAGGCATTTGAGCCTATTCGTGCTCATCGATTTGGTGAAAAAAATCATTACCTTGGTATATTAAATAATCCAGAGATATTCCTATTAATGCCAGAAGCAAATCATGTCGGTTCTGTTGCTATCTCTTTATTAGGGCTTTATGGTAATTTAGGGATGGTGATCTTTAGTAGTCTGGATATTCAACATTATCAAAAAGAGATGGGAACGACGATGCTTGACCATTTAGCCAAATTATTACCTGATCTACTTTTACGCTGGATAACTAGTGAATAAATTCAATACGGCAAAGCCTTATAAGAAATAAAATTGGCGATTTTTACATTACTTACATGTAAAGCATAAGTTAAGTCCAGTAAAGATTACTAATTATCAATATCAATAATTGAAAGCAATTAGAAATTGCACATATTCCTATGATGCTTGCAAGCTGTAGCCGACAAGAATTGAAGGTAGCAAGTCTTACTTTTATGTCTTTCGTTATTAAAAAGTTTTTTAAATTAGTTAGTTAATCATAACTTATTTAACATCTAATTCATGTAAAACCGTCAGAACTCTAAAAAAAACGCTATTTAGCAAAAAAATATCGATGTAGATTAACCTAATAAATTATCAAATATTAATTTAGCACATCCGATCTACATTTAGGTGATAGAACAATATTTGAAGTAATGTATAGCGGCTAGCGGATTAGGTTTATTTGAACTTGTTAATTTGAATTGACAACATCTGGATTTTTATCCAGTGATAACGTTTAGATCATGCAAAAGGCAGTAAAGAACAGAAAGGGCTATTAGGATATATAGCTTATAGAGAATGCTTAATCCTTTGTTAAGCTGCATCAGCAATATCTTAAGATAGATGAAGATATTTTTACCTCAACCAAAGAGACAAACGTATTTTTGCTAATACTGTACAAAAGAGTTTTTTATTATGTGAAATTAGTCAGGATGTTAAAAAAGTTATATTCATCCGCATAAACCTTTATTACTATTTTGCCATTCATATCCTGTAATCAGGTGGCGACTTGAGTGGCAGTTCAATAGTTAGCAGGAGATGCTAATCTTTCTACAACCAAAGTTTATACTCATATGGATTTCAGCATTTAACTAAGGTTAATGATATGGCTATAATCCAATTGCAAATAATGTAGAAACCTTTAATGCGTTTTCATCAGCAATTAATTTCTATTTCAATGGATTACATTTGATTTAAATGATATATTGTATGATAATCGTTCAATTATTGCTTAAACTAAACATGAGTTATTAACTTTTATTTCTTATAATGGAAACCGATTTCGCTTTAATAAACTTCAATTCAGAGATTTAAAAAAGCATCAAACATTAATTGTTAATTAGCATCCTCAAATGTATCATCTGTTACAGAGTCAGTCAGGTTGGTTAGTTAGCAATAAAAACGTTACTTTATCATTATGGTTAGGATGAAGAAGAATCTGATTGTTGTGATAGTATGATCATACATTTTTATTATTTGTGTATTTAAATCATAGTAAAAAACTAATCTATAAAGCTTTTTCTTACTACTTAGCTATTATCAACCAAAAAAAGTTTTATTAACTGTTATTAGTAATAACAATGTATTTGTTTATGATTGTAAATTAGGTGATTATTTTTAATTTTTTTTAAAAGTGGCTTGTTATCTACCTCAGCAAACACTTAGTTCATAATTGGACGCGCTAAACCGTATAGTTTATGTATTATTCTTGTCATGCAAGAAGTTAAATATTAAATTGAATAAAATTTCACATGTAAGTAATGATTTAACAAGTTATTGCCAAATCTTATGTATGGGTGGAAGCTGTTGCTGTGGCTTCATCCAGCGCAACCTAGGTTACACTCTGATGCTTAGTGAATCTTTTTCCCATACTTAAATTAGATATTGTTTGCAATCTGTCACTGGATGTTAAATAACAACTTAGCTAGTTCAAGATTTTTTAAGTAAATGTGAGAAGCTTAAATATCATTGAAATGCTTGTTTTTATCGAAGCAGACTTCTTCGCACGACAGCTTAGCAACCTCAGTGTCGAAAAAACCTATTGAATCGCCTTTCTCGTTCTTACTTGACGCTAAGCGCTCTAAACGAAAAGGCATATAATGCTAGCAGTTCTTCTCAATCTTTCTTCAGCTTCTTCATCGCTGCAGGATAATACTTCGCTAAAAACATTGCCAACACAATATCAAGAATTTTATTAACAGTATCATACCTCTCTGCTAACCAGACTCCAGCAGCTCATGCAGATTACCTTAACTTTTAGTTATATGTGAAGCCAGCACAGTAGCTCTTTTATGTACCCAACACTGTTGCTGCCACATATTCTGTTTGTGGTGTGAATATCTTTGCCATTAGATTCCAAAAATCAAGTATACCATCACAAGTAGCAACACTGGAAATACAGTTAAGGCACCTGCTAGCAGACAGGACACAATTGATAGAAGTTCAGCCAAGTTTTGCTTCCTACTCTAGATTAAGCATATTTAACTGCAACTCTATCCTTAGAGATCCATATTCAGCAAGCAAGACAATGACAAATAGGAAAAGCAACTATCTTGCCTGATAGGAGACTCTATATATGCCATAAGAACCAAAAATAAACATAGCAAGTATTGATTAAATAACAGAAGCACCATTGCCCTATGGCTCTTCAAGTCATTGCTGTTTCAGCCTGTTGTGAATGTACTTAGAAATAGCATCTGCTTTTTACCAAAAATGGAAAGCACCTGTACTCTATCACACTGAACTTCGTAAAAATCACCAGTGGTGATATCTCTCACATGTACAGGCCATAGCAGCAACTTTTTGATGATTTTTCACACTTTAGATAAGGCAGTAATAATGAGCTGTTGAAGTATACTTAGTTTTAGCTGCGATCTCTGATCTTAGGCATTTTAATCTTAACATCACCTATACCAGTCTGTATAGTTAGCTATTGCAAATAGGCAATTATATAACAACAACATCAACGCTCGTTGATAAGGCAGATTTTCAGGCCTGTTGTACAAGCATGGCTTCAAACTCTAAGCATTAACGACGATGGGTATCAGACATTTGGAACTATTGAGAATGAGCACACGCAGAGGATCATATGTAATATCTAGTTTCTCGGATACCTATATATTAAACTTTTTCATGGCATATTACCTCTATATTGTTGAAATCATCCATGAAATCAATTAGCAGAATACGCCGTAATCTCTGAAACTCCATACATCAGAAATCAACATAACTCGGATTTAACAACTGATATTCAAACTGCTTTAAATAGTGGCATGCAAGCTTGTTGGATCAACGCTAACAATAACAACTTGCTAACCAGCAATGAGAATGACATATTACCTAATATATGGATCATTGCTTTAGATTCATTCATTGCGTTGATATAATCTTTTCATCTAGTTAAAAATCAAATAGTGAGATATCAACTTATATCTTAATTTAATAGTAACCATGAACGCCTCATATTTACTTAAAAACCTAAATAGTAAGCAACGCGAAGCTGTTGCTGCACCACGAACTAATATCTTAATACTTGCCGGAGCTGGTAGTGGTAAAACATGGGTATTAGTTCATCGAATAGCCTGGTTACTGGCAGTTGATAAGGTTTCGCCTTTCTCTATTATGACTGTGACGTTTACCAATAAAGCGTCAACTGAGATGCGTCATCGTATTAATGCGTTATTAGGTGCTGATCAAGGCGGTATATGGGTAGGAACTTTTCATGGCATAGCGCATCGTCTGCTGCGAGCACATTTTTTAGATGCCAATCTACCGCAAGATTTTCAAATCTTAGGCAGTAATGATCAATATCGTTTATTGCGTAGAATTATCAAGACAATCAATCTAGATGAAAATAAGTGCCAACCACGTCAGGCTATGTGGTACATCAATACAAAAAAAGATGAAGGCTTGCGTCCACAGCATATTGAAAGTTATGGTAATACAACAGAGGCGACTTGGCTGCGAGTTTATCAGGCTTATCAAGAAGCATGTGATCGTGCTGGATTAATTGATTTTTCTGAACTTTTATTGCGCGCCCATGAATTGTGGCTGAATAAACCGCATATACTAGAACATTATCGTGAACGTTTTACCAATATTCTGGTTGATGAATTTCAAGATACCAACAGTATCCAGTATGCCTGGATACGTGTTTTGGCTGGTAATACAGGTAAGGTGATGATCGTTGGCGATGACGATCAGTCAATTTATGGTTGGCGTGGCGCACAGATAGAAAACATTCAACGGTTTTTACAAGATTTTCCTGCAGTAAAAATTATCCGGCTAGAACAAAACTATCGGTCTACTAATAATATATTGAAATCTGCTAATGCGTTGATTGCCAATAATAATAATCGCTTAGGAAAAAATCTCTGGACAGAAGGAGATGATGGTGAACCTATATCTATTTATTGTGGCTTTAATGATTTAGATGAAGCGTGTTATGTTGTTAGTCGAATTAAACAATGGCATGAAAAAGGTGGCACTTTAAAACAATGCGCAATTCTTTATCGCAGCAATGCACAATCACGAGTATTTGAAGAGGCCTTATTAAAATCATCAATGCCTTATTCTATTTATAGTGGTAAAAGCTTTTTTGAGCGTCAGGAAATTAAATACGCACTCTTTTATTTACGTTTGGTTGCCAACTGTAATGATGATGCATCATTTGAGGGAGTGATTAATATACCAACGCGCGGTATAGGAGAACGAACATTAGATACTGTGCGTCAAGTAGCACGAGAAAAACAACTTACCCTTTGGAAAAGTTGTAAATATTTATTAGCTGAAAAAATTCTTGGCGGTCGGTCAGCGGTGGCTATTGAACGGTTTCTTGAGTTAATTGATACTTTGACTAAAGAAACGATTGATATGCCGTTACATCTGCAAACTGATCATGTGATCCGAGACTCAGGTCTTCTAGCAATGTACCAGCATGAAAAAGGTAAAGAAGCGCAAGCACGGATTGAAACCCTTCATGAGTTAGTCACTGCTACTCGTCAATTTAGTTATCAAGAAGAAGATCAAAATCTAATTCCACTACAAGCATTTTTGTCTTATGCCGCATTGGAATCCCATGAATGCCAGGCAGAACTACATCAAGATGCAGTTCAGTTAATGACTTTACATTCAGCAAAAGGTCTAGAGTTTCCATTGGTATTTATTGTTGGTATGGAGGAAGGTATGTTTCCAAGCCAGATGAGTGTAGAAGAAAGTGGACAACTAGCAGAAGAACGGCGGTTGGCTTATGTTGGATTGACACGAGCAATGGAGAAATTAACCCTGACTTATGCTGAAAATCGTCGATTATATGGTAAAGAAGTCTACCTCCGTCCTTCACGTTTTATTACTGAATTACCAAGAGAATGTATTGAAGAAATTCGTTTGCGTCCAACAGTTTCAGGCCCTATTAGCCATCAACGACTTGCCAGCATAATTAATCGAAATGATACAAGCTATGCATTATGGCAACGAGTTCGTCATCCTAAGTTTGGTGAAGGAACTATTATCAACTTAGAAGGAGATGCTGAACATTGTCGCTTGCAAATAGCTTTTCAAAGCCAAGGGATCAAATGGGTGGTTGCACCTTATACTAAATTAGAGTTGCAATAAAGAATGTTTGAAGTTTGACATTTTTGTTACTAATTAACTCTCTATATTATTTTGCTATTTGTGGTTCTAAAGGATGGACACACCATAATATGGTGCTGGCATTTAAATTAGATAATCACTATTTATTTCCATTTAAGATTAATTAAAGTCAAAATTTGATAGATGCGATATTGATTGATTTGATTGAGCTTGATATAAAAAAACTGCACCCAGCGCAAACTAAATCGAAAGAATTATTAGTAACGCCAAACAACAGTCTGAATTAACTGATATTGAAGTATCATCTCGTTTTTTTGAGTATAAAAACAGTTCACATATTTATTTATTTTTTATTATCTTAGCTATTAATATGTAGGTAATTCAACGGTTGTTTTCATTTTCCATGATGGCAGCTTATATATATTACTTGAGCCCAGAATCTCTACTAGCTTTCGTTTTTATATCATATGCGTTCAAGAAATTAAAAGCTAATCTGTG
>JBHEQW010000090.1:0-35919 GCA_046530935.1 Arsenophonus sp. | reverse complement strand
TATCTCTAATAGTAGCTATTTATAATCTTATGAATATTGTAGACAATACGTGATTGTAGCTCATCGATTCCTACTTCAGTAAAAGTGGCCACTTAAATCTCTTTAATAACTTAATTGGCTAGAACATATATTTTTTCTAAAACTTAATAACAATCGAAAATAGAGTAAAGCTATTGTATATGGTTTTTCCTGATTTCTTATGAAGGTCCTATCAATTGTTTGCCATAGTAAAACAATAAGGATCTAGTTGGTAAGCTTGTGTTCTCCTATTACTTACTTAGCATCCACCTAAATTGGAAAAATCTTTTATATTCAAGACACAAGTGGATAAGTGATCCACTTATTTCAATTAAGCATAATCTTCTTTATTAAGATCCTTTGCCAATAATTTCCTAAATAAAAGCTAAACAACCTCTTTGTTGCAGAACAACACTATTATAAAAAGTTAATAAATCTTTCTATATAATTGTTTTTAACATTTTTATTAATTTTTTACTATTAAAAGCAAAATTATTGGATGAAAAAACGGATAGAAACAATCTACCTTTTAAAAATTTTAGGGTGGTGATGATGGTTCTGTTTCATTTCCATCAATCAGTGCCTTTTTTATAGAGTTATTAATAAATTAAGTGTATGACAATCAGACTCCACTTCTTTGCTCTGATGCTTCATGAATCTATTTTTTATCCTTAAATTAGACCTTGTTTATCATCATTGTAAAACAGTAGGTCAACTTCTTAGCCGATTCTAGCTTTTCTGAGTATGTAAGGAAGCATCTTAGATACCATTAAAATAGTTGTTTTTCTAGAACTGTGGTTATTTGTATATCATGCCGGCTTCGTGGCATGACTGTTGCAAACGCTAATTTAATTGGATTCTTCGTTTTTAATTGACGCAAAATATTATGACTGGAAGTCGTATAATGCTAGCAATTTTTTTGATTCTTTCTCAAGCTTTCTTCACCAGTGTAAAATTTTTATCTTAAAATCTTTTCAATAAAACATCAATGGAATTATGACGTGAATTACTGCTCTTCCGCTAGCTAGTCATTCATGTAGCTCAGCCTTAACTTTTACATGCATGCCTTAGTTATGAGTATAAAGCCAGGATATTAATTTGTTTTGTGTACCAAATAGCGTTGCTTCTGTGTGTCCTTTTATATCTTTTTTGCATTTGCATTTTAAAAACTAATGGAAGTATGCACAGTAAAAAGGCTAATAGATATAGTTAAGTTACTAGCTTGCACCATATTGATAAAAGTTAAGCTAAGTTATATTCTAACTCTTAATAACAATCTTCGAGCACAACTAACTTCTTATATCCATGCTCAGTGACATCGATAATGAGTATAGCAGGCAAAGATGATCATCTTGCCTGATAGGGCTATGTATACAAGCCGCCAAGAAATAAACATAGCTTGTATCACTTAAATCACGAAGGCAGCATTGCCTGTGGTCTTCAAGGCATTGTTGTTTCACTCTGCTGATTGTGTTTATTATCAAAAATAGCACGTGCTTTTTTCACAAATAAGCGTGTCTCTATCGCTTTGTGAAAATCCCATAGGAATGAGATAGATGCCTCATAGGTACAGGTATTGTATAGCAACTTTTCGCTACTTTTTGCACGACTCAAATAAGGTTGTAACAATAAATAAGGTTGTAACAATAAGATATTGTGAAGCATATTCTGTTGTTGCTCTGATCCCATAACTTTAGGGACTTTGATCTTAACATCGTCAATAGCCGTTCTATATAATTCTATCTGGCAAATAATAGTTAGGGACCGACTGTATGGATTGCATATGACGTTAAGTTGACAATGTAGCGTTCAACATCTTAGTTGCAGAATGGTTTTGAGCTCAATATCAACGTTGTTGTGGCTATGATCTGCCTGGTGGCATTATACGGACAAGTTTATGAAATGGATCTGATCATAGGTTATACATGGTTTTTCGGATATCTGTAAAAGGTGGAGTTTTTATGCCATATCATTTTCTGATGTTGAAGTCATTTATGAAATCAATTAGCATGATGTTAAAATACTGGCGCCATCTCTTAAAGTACATAGACAAAAATTAGCATAACTCTCCATTACATTAATACTCAGCAACATACTAATCATAATAATTTTAAACTTATTTGAGGTTGTGAACGTATTTGAAAATAATTTATATTAATTAGCAGATTAAGTATCCTTATTTTTATAAGGCTAAAATATAGCCCATTTTGTGATATTAATAAGCTTAAATAACATTGAACAAAAAATAGTGATGCCAAAATTAAACATCACTGTTTTTTATAGTATCATATCTATGATATGTCTATATAAGTTTTAATGATGTCCAGTAAAACAAAGCAGAAAGTATAATAGAAATAGGCAATGTAAATAACCAAGCCAGTAATATATTTTTAATTGTTTTAGCTTGTACACCACCATCAACAACCATTGTGCCTGCTAGAGAGGAAGATAAAACTTGTGTTGTTGATACAGGCATACCAGTATAACTTGCAACACCAATGGAAACTGCAGCAGTAACTTGAGCAGAAACACCTTGTGCATAAGTCATATCTTTTTTACCAATCTTTTCACCGATTGTTATGGCAACACGTTGCCAACCAACCATAGTCCCTATAGAAAGCGCCAAAGCAACTGCGATAATAATCCACAGTGGTGCATACTCCACTGTATTAAGTAAGTCGTTACTCAAGTTATGCAGAAAACGTGCATCCAAGAAGGATGTCTCTGGTAGTTTAGCTACATCTAATGCTGTATCAGACAAACACATTAATAATCGACGCATTTGATTACGCTGCTCAGGCTTAAGTGCTGAATAACTTTGAATATCAGTCAACATCAGTGATGCTTCTTTTAAGATAGTAATAGGACGTAAATTATCACAATAAAATTTCTTATCTAAAATTTTTAATTCAGATTCATGTTGTGACGATTTATTAACAATATGTTTTAGCACTGACTGATGCTCTTCATAATAATGTTGTAGATGCACTATCGCGTCATGGGTACGCGTTATATCATAACCATTAGCATTCATATTAAGCACAAACCCAGCAGGTGTCACTCCAATTAACACCAGCATAATAAGACCAATACCCTTCTGACCATCATTAGCACCATGTGAAAAACTGACACCAACAGCAGATAAAATTAATGCAGTACGTGTCCAGAAAGGAGGTTTCCTTTTTCCATTTTTTTTCTCTCGTTCAGCTGGTGTTAAATGAATACGACGACGTTTTTTCGTGCCACTCCAATAACTCCGTAAAAAGAAAATCAGCAATCCGGCTATAACAAAACCAATAGCAGGAAAAAGAATTAGAGAAAGAAAAATTTCAATGACTTTTGGAATGTTTAATGCATCAAGTATAGAGGAGTCTGTCACTAATGCATTAGTTAACCCAACACCAATAATTGCGCCTATTAATGTATGTGAACTAGAAGCTGGTAATCCTAAATACCAAGTACCCAAATTCCAAATAATGGCTGCCAACAACATAGAAAAAACCATTGCCAGACCATGACCAGAACTTATATTAAGTAAAAGATCTGTTGGCAACAAATGCACAATAGCATAAGTAACACTCAAGCCACCTAAAATGACACCAAAAAAGTTAAAACTGCCAGCCATAACAACAGCAAATTGAGATCGCATTGCTCGAGTGTAAATAACCGTTGCTACTGCATTTGCGGTATCATGAAAACCATTAATTGCTTCGTAAAATAGCACAAATAATAGCGCTAATATTAATAATAGACCGGTGTAAAAATCCAATTCAGTAAATAAATGTAGCATAAACATTAAGCCAATTTGTTGAATATGAACTCAATACATTATCAGTGACAAATGTTAGCGGTGGAAGCAAAATCTACATCTTTTTTTAACTTTAATTGATAAAAAACAAATAAGTAAATATTCTTTGCTTTCATTAAGTTAATAAAATAAAAAATATGTGGATTTATGGCTGTTATCATTGCAAATGGTTATTGCTTTTCTCACAGAGAAAATTGTAGATACGTTTGTATTTCAATTATTGTGGTTTCAAACAATCTTCTTCGGGGTAGATAATTCTGTAAATAAAACGACTCTATACCATGGAGTCTACTCATGTATCCTTTTAATCGGCTGATATAACTATTCATATCTTGAATGTAGAATTTCTTAGCAATAACTCTCTAATTATCTAACAATATTATGTGATAATTACTAATTTTATGCTCACCTGTAAAGGTTGAGTTTATGATAATTTTCTAGTGTATGGGGTTTCGAGATGCTGGAGTATTCATATGATTTATTTCATTAGTTATTTCAACAATATAGAGATAATATGTTATGAGAAAATTACCAAAGATGTATCAGCAAAACTAGATATTACATGTGATCCTTCTTGCATGAAATTATCAGTACTTCTACTAGGTAGATAATAGTCTACCGCCGTTGAGGATGAGTTAGTAGCTATGCTACGACAACATATTGAGAACCGCCTTTTAGACTGGAAGAACATATTAGACTGGCACAACATATTCCATCATTCATAATGGGTATTATTACAAAAACTATACAGATTAGTATAGGCTATATTGAGATTAAAGTGCTTAAAGTAATTGGGATCACAGAGCAACAGAATATGTTTTAATAGCTTGTTACTACCACTTTATCTTAAGCGTATAAAACATTTAAGAATTGCTAGCATAGCCATACATCCGATTGTATCTCAACCGGTTATTTTTATGAAGCCATGTTGGAGATTTTTGCTAAAAAATACATGGTCTCTTTGTTAGCAGCATCAGCAGACTGAAACATGTATAGCTTAAATCACACAGGATATTGGCACTCTTGCATTTAAGATATACGCACTACGTTTATTTTTAGAACGATGCTATAGATGCTTTTTTCAGGAAAAGTTGATTGTTTTTGCCTTCTGATTATTGTATGAGTTACTGCGCATGAACGTAAGGAAGTGGTTGGCCTCTAAGATTCTTATCGAGATGAGAGTTATAAGCGAAATTAGCAGAACTTCTCAATGATCTTCGAGAGGCTTAGCTTAACCTTATCTCCAAGGCTTGGCTAGTTGAGACAATGCCATTGGTTTTTGTAATGCAATTGCAAAAATATTTCCAGACACTAAGCAGCACCAAAGCTATTGAGTATACAAAACATGTAATGTGGCTAGTCTTACCTCAACAAATGTAGGCAACCGAAAGTTAAGGTTGGTATCTGCTAGTGTATTGGAGATCTTTGGCTAGCAGGAGCTGTGACCTTGCTAATAAAACTCTTGATGTTTTTTTGGTGAGATTTTTAGAGAAGTATCTTGTAGCTATGAATAGGCCGAAAAAAGATCTAGAAGAACTTGTGGAACTCTATAATTTCCAATCCGGGCATTGACGTTAATAAGAACGACAAATTTGATTGAATTGGCTTTTACTACAGTAATGCTACGTAGCCGATGTGAGAAGAATTGTGATTTAAGAAAAACAACCATTTTAATGTTATTTAAGCTGTTACAATCTGCTCAGAAAAGCTGAAAGTGCCCAAATGGATTTGAGCTGCTGATGACCATACTAATAAACAATATCCAATTTAATGATGAAAAACAGATGCATGAAACATCAAAAAAACATACACTGGCCGTCATATACTAGATTTTTTAATAACTATAATTGATAGATGAGGAAATAATTCAAAATATTGAAATATCATACAGAGTTTTGAGTGCAATTTAGCGAACTATATCTTTTTGTAATTAATAATTAACATATATCGAGATATATTCCATAGCTTTGAATTGGTTCTAAGTTATTAATATGGTTTTTATTAATGTTAATTAATATCAACCAGAGAGGGCATAAATGATGATAATTTTTTTTGAGATATATCTAGCAATCAGAAAGCACTTGAAACTATTTATATACTTTAGAAACATTTTTAATGAAATAATTAATAGTCTTTTTAGGTAGCTAAAATTACATAAATCTATATAAATCAATAAAAATTAATTTTTAACAAATGATAAATTATTTCAAATAAAAAAGATTATTAACTAACTTTAATAATAAATATCGATAAGAAAAATAAAACTGTATCCATTTCTAGTTAAGAAATAATCTTGATTAATATATGCTAAATTGATTAGTTTTCTTTTTCTTTAATAAAACATGTCAATATGATAAATAAAGAAACCAATGCCCACATAGGGCAGTTACTCCAACGTGCATAAGGTGTAAGACCAGATGTCGGTGTTACTTCAATGTTTAATACTGAGCGAGTAAATTGAGGAAGTTCTGCCTGAATATCTCCGTTAGGCGTGATCACTGCAGTAACACCATTATTAGTGGCACGCAATAATGGCCTACCAAGCTCAAGTGCACGCATGCGCGCCATTTGAAAGTGTTGCCATGGGCCGATAGAATGTCCAAACCATGCATCATTTGAAATCGTTAATAGAAAATCAGTATCCGATTTAAAGTTATCTCTAACTTGGGTGCCTAAAATAATTTCATAGCAGATAGCAGCAGTTAGATGAATATTACCAACAGTTAACTGCTGTTGCTCATAATCACCACGACTAAAACTTGACATTGGTAAATTAAATAAAGGGGCAATTGGCCGAAGAATATTTTCTAATGGCACAAATTCACCAAAAGGTACAAGGTGGTGTTTCTGATAACGATTGCTTGTTGGATATTGATAAGGTTTATTTTCTCCCAACACAATAATACTATTAAAAAAATTGCTCACTCCATGTCTGCTTGGTTTAGCATCAACAATGCCAGTAATTAAGCGAGTATTTTGTAAGCGAAGTAGTTTATCTAATGATGTCAGCCAAACATTATTATCCGATTCGATCGAAGGAATAGCAGATTCAGGCCAGATAACGATTTTATCTTTACCAAAATAAGGTTTAGAAAGATTTAGATAAGTATTTATAGTTTGTTCGAGAAATCCTGATTGCCATTTTAAACTTTGTTGGATGTTACCCTGAACTAAAACAATTTGTGATTTTTTTTCTGTAACTAGGGTGAACCAATGATAATTTTTAAATATTAAGGGTAAAAATAATAAAGTAATTGCTGTAATTAGAGGAATAACTTTGCGTTTTAGACAAGCAAAAACCAAGCAGTTGCTAATAATCAGCAGTATCAATGTTATCATCTCAACACCAAATATAGGTGCGATGCATTTAAGTGGTCCATCGATTTGAGTATAACCAAATTGCAACCAAGGAAAACCAGTTAGTATCCAGCTACGTAAATATTCAGTTATTTGCCATATTACTGGCGCTGCAAAAATAAAGCGAGTAATATTAAGGTGTGGAAAGAATTGATTTAGTAAATAAGCAAATAGTGCAGGATAAAGTGATAAATACCCTGCTAATAAGATGACTAAAAAAACATTAACCACAAATGGCATACCACCAAAATCAGCTATACTGATATAAATCCAGTTAATATTACTACCAAATAAACTGATTCCCCAACAAAATCCTATTAAACTTGCTTGTTTTCTTGAGCGATTAACAATTAATAATTGTAATCCAAAAAGAGATAAAAGAGCAGCTAACCAAATATCAAAAGGTGAAAAAGCTAGTGTTCCGCAAAGTCCGAAAATTAAAGCGATCAAGGCTATCAACCACCACTTATGTTGATAGAGTGTGATTTTGTTCATTAAAGCTATTCTTCTACAAAATTTGGAATTGGTTCTTCATCAGGAATTTTTATCTGAACTTGAATGATTTTTCGGCTATCAGCAATTGTAATTTTAAACATATAACCATTAATGGTAATGATTTCTCCTCTAGCAGGCAAATGTCCAAATGCTTGCATTACTAAGCCACCAATTGTATCAATTTCTTCATCGTTAAAGCGCGTGCCAAATGCTTTGTTGAAATCATCAATTTGAGTTAGCGCTCTAACAGAGTAAGTATGTTTGCTTAATTGGCGAATATCAATATCATCATCATCATCATATTCATCTTCAATCTCGCCAACAATTAATTCGAGAATATCTTCAATTGTCACTAAGCCTGAAACTCCACCAAATTCATCAATTACAATTGCCATATGATAACGTTGTAAACGAAACTCTTTTAATAACAGATCAACTCGTTTGCTTTCAGGCACAACAACTGCGTGACGTAACACTTTATCTATATTGAAAGGTTCAGCATCAGTACGCATAAATGGCAGTAAATCTTTAGCCATCAATAGACCTTCAATATGATCTTTATCTTCACTAATTACTGGAAAACGAGAATGTGCTGAATCGATGATCACATCAAGGCATTCATCTAACGATTGACTTCGTTTTAAGGTTACTATTTGAGAGCGCGGGATCATAATATTACGAACACGCTCGTCGGAAATATTCATTACACCTTCAAGCATTTCTCTGGTATCAGGATCAATAACATCTTTTTGCTCTGAATCACGAATGAGTTCAACTAAATCACCACGATTTTTTAGTTCACCGTGAAATAATTGATTGAGGCGCCCGAAAAAACTCTTTTTCAAGTGATTGTTATCATTGTTTGTAGGATGCTCATCGTTCATGGCATTTTATTAAAATTTCTTTAAATAGTTTATCGTATCATAATTGTTTAGCATAAAAGTAGTATTATGGTTGCGCTTTTTCATCCTGATAAGGATTGTTGTAACCTAATTTTTGCATAATTTTAGTTTCTATTGTTTCCATTTTTTCTGCTTCAAAATCATTTAGATGATCATAACCTAATAGATGAAGACAGCCATGTATTACAATATGCGCCCAGTGAGCATAATTACTCTTTTGTTGTTCAATTGCTTCTTTTTCAACAACTTTATGACAAATGATTAGATCACCGAGTAATGCTAATGTAATATTATCTGGGCCTTTAAATGGGAAGGACAGCACATTTGTTGGTTTATTTTCCCCGCGATATTTTAGATTTAAATGTTGGCTTTCTGCTATATTGACAATACGAATTGTGATTTCACTTTTAGATTGAAATTGTGGTAGAAAAGCCTCAAGCCAATGTTGAAATGTCGTTTCACTGGGTAATCCATTATGATTGCTACAGGCTAGCTGTAGATCAAGAATAACTAATTTCAAGTAAATATCTCCTTTTCTATGTCTATAGTGCGCGCATGATGGCTATTTTTATTGACGAAATAACTGTTTCCGTTCTTGTTTTTTTTGTTTCTAAGTTTTTGTAATCAATAAGCACTTTTGCTACTATACAGGATGTAATCATTCATCATCACTATGAAAGAAATTAAAGTTACTTTGTTTAATTTCATAAGTTACTTTGTTTAATTTCATAAAGTAGTTCAATTGAATTGTATAAGGCTTATTTTATGCCAGCTTGGAAGTTTAATTTGAGTTTACGTCGCCGGTGATCATGATTTTAGAGTTAAACTTAATATCTGTATATGTGTCATAAACATTTTTATATGTTCAGTTGTGGTGTTTTCTGGCTTTCGTCAAAAATGAAAAAACGTAATAATTAAGTACATAAGCTCGAATATATGCTATGTATTGTGCTACTTTAATAACATTGCGTTTAATAAATCTTTCTACTTTTTTAAAAGCCAGCATTTTAAATAAAAATCATTATAAAAAAGCTGCAAATAAGAATTTAGATTTTTAACTGAGAATTGCCATGGGCAAAAGTTCAGTTTTTCGCTGACCTAGACTGCAGGCGCGAATGAGTAGAAATACGGTGTATTTCTTGATGTTTTAAAGAATTAACTGCATTAGCAAACGCAGAGATAGGTTTTATCTTATTCATGCACTATCAATGTCGAAAGTAATGTTATGGCTATGCATATTAACAATATATTAGCCTTATTTGCCGTAGGTGCGTTGTTTGATAACTGTCGTTTGATTTTTATGTTTGTGAGTTTATTGTAACTATCAATATTTTCAAGGGATGGGATTTCTCAATAAATTAGCTTTCCTTATATTATAGATATGATATTGATATAGATAAGAAATGAGTAGATTTGTTAATGTGGATAATACAATGTTATAGGAGCTGTATCAGCATGCATATAGAGCAGGATAAAATATTGCTAGCTTAGTTGATATTAATTTGTTTGCCGATCAATTGGAAACAGTTGTTTCAATAATTGATTCAATGCCGAATCTGCAAGCAAGCTGCGTTATGTTATCATTGAACGGCCAATAAATTTTGATTAACCGTTGATTATTGCCGGGTTCTAAAGATATTTAGTTGGTAGCAATTTTTTGATTATCTTTTTTGGATCGCTGAGTCTATTTATTTAAAATTAAGGTTCTTGGTAATTTTCTACATCAAAATTATCTTCTTTTGTATATCAGAGCAAAGAACAAATACTTGTAATTCTTTGCTTCTTAGCGCGCTACTATTTTTTTGTTTTAACTATTTTACAGCATAAGGAATTGGGATATGCATCGATAATTTTGACATCAACAAATTTTCCGATTATGTTTTATTTATCTTTGAAATTTACTACCTGATTATTTTTAATTCTAAAGAAAGTTCCGTAATATTTTTACGTTGATGTCATTCAACCAGCATACATTTAATTACTACTCAACAAATCATGCTCATTTCTGACGTATGGAGAGTTTTGTGGATGAAAGCAGGTCATTATGCTTGATTCCGTGAATAATTTCAACAAAGTATGGATGTTATGTCATAAAAAGTTTACAATATAAAACTATCCTCGAAATAAGATATTACCTGTGACACATTGCATGAACTTATCAGTAATAGTACAAGAAAGCTGATAGCTATCACAGTTAATGTTAAGCTCAAAGCCATGCTGAACGTAGCCTTGTCGACAGGCTTCATGCCGTAGACCATAATAATGATTATTTGCCACAGTAAACAATACTGGACTGCTATTGACGATGTTAAGATTAAAGTGCCTAATATCATAGATCGCATTGATAACGTAGTTTGCTTCAAAAGCTCATTGCTACAGCCTTAACTGAATCGTGCAAAAAGAGTCTAATAATTGTTAGCATGGCTCTATATTTACGAGGCATATCTTCAGCAGTGATTTTTAAGAAGATCGCATTTCCTGCTGCTCATTATCGGCATCACTTAGCATCGACGTAAGAAGATAATTGAGTTCGAAGATTGGT
Organism: Arsenophonus sp.; assembly: GCA_046530935.1. Classification (GTDB taxonomy): domain Bacteria; phylum Pseudomonadota; class Gammaproteobacteria; order Enterobacterales; family Enterobacteriaceae; genus Arsenophonus. The sequence goes on along the minus strand of JBHEQW010000090.1, from coordinate 24,797 downwards.
ATTAAGAGTTACAACCTAACTATGCTTAACTTTTTAATTGGCATGAGAGAGACTAACTTAACTGTATCTATTAGGCATGCTATATGAGATGGTGCCATTAGTTTTTAGAATGTAATGGAAAAGATATTCCTCCTGGAGATATGTGAAACTAATTCTGTTGGGTAGACAGAATTGCTTATTCATAGCTTCACTACAAAAATGTATATAACTGAAGGTAAAGTTAAGTTGTGCTAGATCTGGCTAAATAGAGAGCGCTGTGATGATGCTGCTAATTAAATCCATTGATGTTTTGTTGATAAGCTTTTCACTAAAGTACTCTGTAGCAATGAAGAAGCTAGAAAAAGATTGAAAAAACTGCTGGCATTCTATAATTTTCTGTCAGAGAAGCAAGGATCAAATAAGAACGACGAATTCAATTAAATCGGCTTTTTCGACAGTGCAAGGTTAGATTACAAATCCGACACATGAAAAATTCTGGTTTGAGAAAAATAACCTTTTTGATGCCATTTAAGCTGCTACAGTCTGCTTAAAAAAGGCTGGAACTGGCTAATTGGTATTTGTAATCTTACCTTAGTGGAAGTGTGCTAAACAACGTCCGATTTAAGGATTGAGAATAAATTTACGAATTATCAAAGCGATGAGTAGCTTGAACATTATACCCTAGATTTTCAAATAATTCCTGCCAAATATTCTTTGGCTATAATTCATTGGTGCTGATTAATATTCTATTTAATTAAGAATATAGGCCTGTTTTTATCTTTGCTGAGATCCTCAGATAAATCAGTGGCATAGGATAAAGTGTATGTGTGTTGAGTAGATAAAACTAAAATTCATATAGAAATTAATATCAGCACAACTGTCTGATTTTTTAAAACTATCTTCTGTTTTGTCAGAAAAACCAATATAAAAACCAATATAATGAAATCTAAGCTAATAAGGATATCGCAGGTTGTGTCTTACATAATGTGCGGATAATCCCATTACATTATATGTAATATATCTTATTATTTCATCATTATCAAGATGCGATCTTAGAAACTTTAAGATGGAAGATGTAGGAAGATAACAAATTTAGGTTTGTCTCTATAAACATCAATAATATACGCGCTAAACTTAATTAAATAAGTGGTTGTAAAATAGATGCGAACATCAACACGTCAATTGCTTCAAACCAGATGCAATAATTCGGTGAATAAACAAATTGCACCAGCAAAATCATCAACCATCATGATAAGCATTAATATTTTAATCTAATAAGTGAATTTTACACATACCAACTTTCTTGCGTGGCTAATTATGCGATTTCAAATAAAATCCTCATTAGATAGTCGGCTTACTTCCTAATATTATGTGTAAGGAACGATAGAAAATAACCAGTATTTATTCATCCTTCCATAATGTTAATATAAGCTGAATTGCCTTCTTCTAGTTCTTGATTCAGGTAATAAATCTAATTTTTTAATTTCTTGAAATCTGATGTAGATGATTTGGATACACGTGCCTTTACCTTGATTGGTAATCTTAGTTAGACGATCTAAAGTTTCTAGACCCAAAATAATCTAAATACCGGGAACAGTGGGCCACACACATGTTGAAAATGAAATTCCGCTCCTATAAAGCAACACAACCACAAACACCAATAAATAATATCTGGATTAATATTTTTTAATTTTTTCTACTGCTCTAATCCATGAAATATTTTTTCTTTTGCTTTTTCATGAATTGAATAGGTATTTAGCAGTAAAATACAGTTCTTTTCAGTAATCTTTGTTAATTGATATCAATGGCTTCTCTTAAGCAGATCAGGCATTTTTGATGAGTCTTATTCATTCATCTGGTAAGTCTCTCTCTCAGCTTTTAATGTATAGTGCTTATTCGTCAATATTTTATATATCAGAAGTTTTTAATAGCAAAATCTGTCATACTAAGAAAAGTATGTATTAAAATAAAAAACTTTGATACGAATTGTATTCGTTTGAAAAACATCGTTATGATCAGTATTTTGGATAGATTATTAATAAATATTTTAAGAAAACCCAGGCCTATTATTAGATTGATGACCATTGATAGTTAAGTTGATATGAATAGAATAGATGAAAATTATAACATTATAGTAGTTGGTGCTGGTATGATAGGTGCAGCTATGGCAATTGGATTGGCTCAAGAAGATTGGCGGATTCTGTTGCTTGAACATACTAAGCCTGTATCTTTCGATTCGTTAAAACAACCTGATTTACGTGTTTCAGCTCTAAGCTGTACTTCAGTTGACCTACTTAAGCAACTTGGTGTCTGGGATAACGTTTTAAATATGCGCGTTGCTCCTTATCGAAAATTAGAAATCTGGGAAAGAGAAAACTCACGTGTGATGTTTGAAGCAACTAGCCTTGGTTTACCTGAACTTGGTTATATGGTTGAAAACCGCATTTTGCAATTGGCATTATGGCAACAATTTTCTAAATATCCTAATCTTACCTTGCTATATCCAGCGAAATTGGTAGCAATTCAACGTCAAAACCAACAGTGGAAAATAACTTTAAATAATACTCAGCAAGTATCGGCAAAGTTAATTATTGCTGCTGATGGTGTCTATTCACAGCTGCGATCTTTAGCTGGAATTGGTAGTAACGGTTGGCAATATACTCAATCATGTTTGCTTATTACGGTTAAGTTGGAACAACCACAAGGGGATATTACTTGGCAACAATTTTTTCCTTCAGGTCCACGAGCATTTTTGCCCTTATTTGATCATTGGGCTTGTTTGGTTTGGTATGACAAACCTTCGAGAATTAGACAGCTAGAAGCTATGTCCTTGGAGCAGCTTAAGCAAGAAATTATTTTAGCTTTTTCTGCTCGTCTTGGCTCATTGCAAGTTGTTGATAAAGGGAGCTTTCTGCTGAATCGTCATCACGCCAATCGTTATGTTGAAGAGGGAATAGTGTTGATTGGTGATGCTGCTCATACTATCAATCCACTAGCCGGTCAGGGTGTTAATCTTGGTTACCGTGATATAGATACTTTACTAAAAGTTTTAATTGATGCAAAAACGCATTTATTGCCTTTCTATGCAAGAGAAACTTTACTGATTTATCAACACGATAGAATGCTAGACAATAAGTTAATGCAGTTAGGTATGGATGCTATTTATACACTGTTTAGTTCCAAGTTATCTGGTATAAAATCTGGCAGAAATTTAATACTAATGTTAATACAACGACTAAATATAGTTAAGAAAAAGATACTTAAATATGCTTTAGGTTTATAACATATAAGTTGGTTATGTGGTATTTTTTTTCTATTGTATTAGAAATTTTTGTCCTTTATTCTAAAAGAATATCAAAATTAATTAAATTATGAGATGGTTTTTTAAAAAAACTGTTATTTTTATAATTTTTTATGATTTATCATGTTATAGTATTTAATATATAAAGATCTTTATATTTATTCAAAAAAATAAAGTTTTTCGTTTTTGCTAGTTTAGTAGGTAGTAATACTTAGGCTATGTTTTTAACTATTCCTATCATGTTACTGTGATATTAATAGTAATGTTTTTATGTTTTTTTTGTTTTAATGGTTTGAAATTAAACTTAGATTGCTATTGTTTTTCAGCTGTGTTGTTAATTTCTTATATACTATCTTTACCTTTTATTTGTTGTTATTCACATATTGCCATAATATTACTTATGCTGACTGCTTAAGTAGATAAGTTTTTATCTGACAAAACATAGGATAGTGATGCTTATTATTACAATTAATTATTAAAAAATAATTAACGCCTATTTTTAAAAATAGTCTTTATATTTAAATAAAGTAGCAAACAATTCTTAATTTAGATTTTTAAATTTCAAGCTGCTTCACTTTAAAAACTTTTATTCTTAGCTACTATTGTTTTACTAAAATTCTAAAGATATGCTAGTTGTTACATCCAGTAATGCACTATGTTTTTTGAAAAATTCATGTTAAACTGTTTAACTAATCTTTCATAGACTTCAATAAAGTTTTACTACTTAATACTAATTGTGTTGGTGATTCCTGATTGTATACACATACAATATCTGTTATATAGCGATCTATAAGCTCCTCACCATCATTTAAATGATAGTTTTGTATCGATACATATTCTATATTATATAGCTCTATTAAATCTCTCGACTAAACCCATTCATTTGAAAATCCATCGGCTTGTTAAATCAGTTCTATACTAATGTCTCTATACAAACGAGCAAATTCATATTTTCCAATACTTGAACGTTTTCGTAGAGACCAAAAAGGCGGTTTGTAAATTTTTTATCATCGTCTGTAAGTACAACCCACTTCTCTCCTATGGATAGAAGATTGGATATGCTTGGTTAAGATCACATAAAAATAGCCGAGTATTGGCCAAGCTCTTGGAATTCTAAAGATGGATAAAAACCAATTGATGACATGATCTATACCTACATAAATATATAACGTTGTGAAGTTTCGTTTTAGATTTTTGAAAGATATGTTCATATTTACGCGAAAATAACCAAGTTTGCAACTTTTAAACGATTTATACTTTGACTTCGGATGTATTTTTTATTCCTTATTTCACGCAAATTTCCAATTTCTAACCTGCATAAAAACAGTGATCCATCACATAGAGTAGATTCAGATCCTACTGGACAGAGTGGTCAGGAATTCTCGTACGACTTGCCAGCAGATTGACGATATGTGGTGTGGCGGTTTTTCGAAGGAAAACAACTACGGCTTCTTGAATTGGCTACACAATCCGTCTAAAAACTATGTGAAATATGGCTGTGATCATCAACATTATCTAGTTTTTCCAAGTTAGCAACAGTAAGTTTAGATATGCTATAACGCTTAGTTTAATGTAGACGCAGTCATGGTCTTTGCTGGCTGAATAGCAGTAGTGATTTTGGGTGCTGTAGTTGCCTGATTATGTAACTTCATTATCAATGATATTTTCCATCAACTATATCCCAATCCCCTCATACGTAGATATCTTGACATAAATAAAGTTATGCCAGTGAAAGTCTATGGACCTAAATAATGATCCGATATAAAAATGTAGTGAAATTCTTATTAAGAAAAAATAATTTTTAGATGCAACTTATTGTTTTTTAATTCCGCTTGGGATTTTTAATTTTCGTAATTTATTGAAATATTGGCTGGGGTACCAGGATTCGAACCTGGGAATGCCAGGATCAAAACCTGGTGCCTTACCGCTTGGCGACACCCCAAACTAGAATATAAATATTCTTATAGAGAATGGTACGGGAGGCGAGACTTGAACTCGCATACCTTGCAGTGCCAGAACCTAAATCTGGTGCGTCTACCAATTTCGCCACTCCCGCAAAATTATGGTAGCTACGACGGGAATTGAACCTGTGACCCCAGCATTATGAGTGCTGTGCTCTAACCATCTGAGCTACGTAGCCATCTTCTGGATAACCTTTATAGGTGTTGCGTGGCGCATTATGCGTATATCAAACTGTGTCGTCAACTGATTTTTTTGCATTTTCTAAAAAAATCTTATTTTGTTTAGGCTGTAATTATTTTATTGATAAAGTCAATAAAATAATTACAGCCTTTTGCTAAATAATAATAACTTGATATTTTAAATATAAAAACTAATTAAGTTAAGATTTTTTCTAATAAAACGAGTGCTGCTTTTTATTTTATAAACTGTTTATGCTTATTTAAAACAATTCCTTAATAGCTAAAAGTGAAAAATTAACCTGTAATATTATATGTTTATCTGCTATAATGTGCCAATTAATAATTGCAGTTATGTGTATCTTTTAATTAAAGGATATATGTTAATGACAACATAATTTTTTATACTTGTGCTAGTAAAAAGTATAGATTAATCTATTACAACGAACATCTTCTTATTCAAGAAGAACGATGCAAAAGTTAGCCATTTAACATAAGATGTTTAGTTAAGTTAAGAAAATACTAATAGCTAAATTATATATTTCAGTTATGAAGTAATAATTGCTAAATGATTACTGAAATCTTTTAGCAGTTGGGTTTTGATATAGGGTTGCACCCTGGCAGTAGAACTCCTTCTGCTATGTAAGTGGTTTTCTCCACAGACAGGAACAATTTTTTTGAATTAAATAAGTTAATAATAATGTTAATGATTTTATCAAAACATCTCCTACATGTTTAATTGCTTTAATTAATAACGAATTGTTTTTATTTTCTGCCTAATAAATTGCTTTAATTGAACAATTAGTAGTTTTAATTAGCTTGAATAATTTTGTTCAAGCTGTTCTTAATTTTATTTTCAATAGCTTTCTCTATAAACTGTAAAGTTATATTCATTTTTAGTGTATTTAGTTTTGGAGATACTAGCGGATATTATCCTTCTGGTTGATTTTGTGAATGATTTCAACAATAAAGAAATGATGTGACATGAAAAGGCCTACCGTGGAGACACGGTATCCGCAAAAGAAGATTATTCCATCTAATCTCTTACATGAACTAATCCGTAATGGTGTAGCATGTAGGCTGATAAGTTGCAGCCATTGAGACTGAGCTTGAACCAATGCTGTGATAACATGTTGAATGCTGCCTTATTGATTGGTGTCAATGACGTCGTTCGCAACGATTATTTTCCACATAGCCCAATACAGATTGGTATTGATAATGTTGAGATTAAAGTGCTTAAGGTAATGTAACGCAGCGCCAAGAAAATATACTTCAACAGCTTCTTACTTCAGCCTTATTTAAAGCATGCAAAAAACTAAGAGTTAGTATAATCATTGCTATATGTGCAATATATATAAGTATATCTATGCCGGCAATTTTTACAAAACTTTGTTGGCAATTTTTTTATGAAAAAGCACATACCCTCTTTCTTATATACCACAATAAATAGACTTAAACACCAGTGGCTTGAATGGACTAGGCAATAGTAGTTGGTGCGATCTAAACAATATATGCTGCGTTTATTTCTTGGCTGATGCAGTATTCAGTACTGTCAGGTAAGATAATCGTCTTTGCATGATGGCAATTATCGGCGTTACTAAGCATGTAGGTAAGAAACTAGTTGCAGCCAAAATGCTTATTGATAGTCAGAAGAGAACTGGCAAAACTTCTCAATAGGCATTCTAACGCATGGCTTAACGGTATATTCCAGGATTGCTATTGTAGACGGTGCGCTTGGTTTTTAGAATGTAATGGTAAAGATATTCCAGGAAACTCGCCATTAACACTGTTGGGTATATAAACCATATAATATGCAGGTTTTAGTCCCCAAAGGCATGCAACTGAAAGTTAAGCCTGAGCTGCGCATGAAGTCTGGCTAGCATACAGTTGTAGTGCTTTATGCTAATAAAGCCATTGATGTTTTTAACAAAGGTTTCATCGAACTGTAATGCAGCGATGAATAATCTAAAGAAATATCGAAAAGAACTGATAGCATTCTATAACTTCCTGCCAAAGAACTTGACGTCAAATAAGAATGATAAATTCTATTGAGTCAGCTTTTGCAATAGCTAGAGTACGAAGTTAATGCTTTAAGAACTCTGATTAGAGAAAAAGACTCCTTTCAATGGGATTTAATCTAATACAGTTTATTGAAAAAAGTTAGAACTGTCTTTCAGGAGATTTAACCTGCTTGAGCCTGGTAGTAAATAACGTTTAATTTTAAGTATTGAAGATAGATTCACAAACCATCAAAGTCAAAGGTAGCCTAACAGGATATACACCAGATTTGCTAATAATTCTTTGGTATAATTATTTAATTATTTAGATACAATCAAAGTTACCGTAATTACAAGGCTTTCCTAATGAATTTTTTATAGATGGCCGATTTCACAAACTTATTAACGATTATTTAAAAAAAATTTATCGCTAATAAGCACACCTGAAGCAAGCGCTATGATGCATGCTTACAAAAATTGAATATATGCAATTTTGCATAGCAGTGGAGTAATGATGTTCCATCATAAGAAAAACTACAAATATCGTAACCCGATAAAAGAACTTAGTTTACCATGATATAAACGGCTGAGCATCTACTTTATTTCTTGCATGTTCATAATCTTAGTATTGTTTTATGCTTTTATGCTCTGTGAGCATGTTAATTTTTAGAAATTATTGTGTATTGGCAAAGCTTGTTGCTTTGCTTGCAGAGCAATTTATAGAGCTACCTCTATATTTCAATTGTTGTTGTTTCAAACAATCTTATCCAGATGAGATAATTCGGTAAATAAAACTACCCCTACAACATATAGAATCTACTAACTCATCCTTTTAATTCATTGATATAGCTATTCAGATTTTGAATCTGAAGTTTCTTATGAATAACTATCTAATTATCCAACATTATTAGGCGATGGTGATTAATTTCATACTCGACGTTATGCTGGTAAAAATTTCATGCTATTTAGACCCATGCCAGAAAAGGATGGACTCTTTATTATTGATAATCAGTGAAGAGAACAGCTAACACATTCTGCATTAAACTCTTTAAAAATCTTATCACTCACATGACCATATGTCAATCTAAGGCGATTGAGACAGGTTATTCGCTCTTTCTTTTTTATCTTATATTTTCCAGAGTTTTATAGCTTTCCTATGTAGGATACAATGTTTTTTTTAAAACATTTCAGAGAAAATATTTAATCGCGTTCAAGAATACTATTTAGTGTAGTGCATTTATGTTGGCTGTAGTTGCTGAAGAAGGAAGCAATGAGGCCATATAAAAAAGGCTATTTTTAAGTCAATACCTATTTGTTTTACTTGATTCCTGTAAAGTCAAGATATTCAGGATGGGTCGCAGATAATTAAATCATTTATCATTGTAATATAGGTTTAGTAGATGACATCTTTAGTAAGATTATTAAATGTTTTCCTGAAATCTGGAATTTTGCAACAATATTGCTGAAACTATAATGAATGTCCTCAACGAATAAGATTGTTCAGTGTAAGAATATCTATAGGATAAGTAGAATTAGTTAAGCTTCAATACATGAATCGACATCATCCGACAGGATTGTCGCCGAGCTAACTAATAAGATGCAGTTTTATGTTAACATATAGTGAAGAAAGAGTCTTTTTGACTTGTATGATTGGTTGCTTTTCATGGCAAGCGCTTTAGCAAAAATTCCTTATACAATATAATAGTTCTAGCAACAATTTTTGTAACATAGCCAGAAATTAACATGCTGAAGAATATAAAATAATACTCAGCTGATTAAGATCTCCAAAAAAGCTGGTAGGAGCGTTTTGCTCGCCGCTTATGAGTATCGTACTATGTTTCTTGGTTGATTAAGTTATATGAATAACTGAAATAGAAATCAACTTGCGATTATGGAGAGATTGTATGATGTTGTTTAATGAAACTTTTAATAGTTGCATAATTAAATGATTTTCTATTTTTTTATTGAGTAGTTTTAGGTGAGTTATTAGTAAATCTAGTGTATAGCACCCAATCTGGTTATGTGTCACGCTATCTTCCACCATGATGCTTCATAAAATCTATTCTCCACACTTAAATTGGATATTATTTGCCACCATAGTCGAGCATGTCAAACCAGCTCAACCTTAACCTGTTTTAGCTTTTTTGAGTAGAGTATAGCAGCTTAAATATCATTGAAAGGATTGTTGTTCTTAAACCATACACAGTTCTTTGCACATTACCTCGTGCTCTCACTATAGAAAAAATTAATTCAATAGAATTAGTTGTTCTTATTTGTATTGGAACGGACAAGTGAGATGACGGGCAGTTGTAGGATTCCAGAAGTTCTCTTCTAGATCTTTTTTCAGCTTTTTTATCCATGCAGTAGAGGACACTTCGCTAAAAACTTTATCAACAAAAGATTAATGATTTTATTAACATAGCAGAATCACGACTCTCTAATAGGCAGATTTTCAGTAGCTAAGACTTAACTTTTAATTGCATGCCTTTGATGAGTAAAGCCAGAACATCAGCTGTTCTATATACCAAACAGCGTTAGTGATGAGTGTCAGCCTATAATATCTATTTGTGCTATTGTACTACAAAAATTAAGTCAGCAGGCCCATCTAGCCAGCTTTAGAAACACGGTTGAGAAATGAGCTATCAGGGCATTTAGAAGTTTAGTTAAGTTTGCTTTTAATTCTTGATAACCATCTTAAACCACAACAAGTTCCTTACGTTTATGCTCAGTGATATCGATAATAACAAGGCAGGCGAAAATGATCATCTTTCATGATATTGTTATATATACCATAAGCAAATAAATAAACATAGTACATATTGTTTAAATCAGGTAGTATGTACTTACTACATTGCTTGTCCTATTCAAGCCATTGCTATTTCAGGATATTATTAATGATATTCTCTATAATCTATATAGTAGAGAGATCATATGCTTTTTCATCAAGTTGAACATCTCCACAGATTTTTATGAAAATCACCGGATGGAGATTTTCCATTAGGCGTGCATATAGCCATGCCATCAACTCTTCGGTCCTCTTACACCACTTAAATAAGGCTATAGTAACAAGCTATTGAAGCATATTCAGTTGCCGATGCTATCCCCTACCTTAGGCACTTCAATTTCAATATCGCCTATAACAGACTATATTGTTCACTGTGGCAAATAATAGTTATGGACTAGATGTAGTTGAGACGCCAGTCGATAAGTCAGTGCTTTCAGCACATTGTCACACAAGCATGGCTTCGAGTTAAAAACAGTCAATGACGGTGGCCATCAACTTTTGTCTGGCACATAATTATGATAAATTCATGCAATGGATTACAGACGATGTCTGGTTTATCGGCTACCTACATGGTAGCCTTTTTAATAGTATATCACTATATTGTTTTAATAGTATATCACTATATTGTTGAAATCATTCATAAAATCAATCATAAGATACTCTTACATCTCAGAAACTCCATATGTCAAAAATGATCTTAACTCGACTTATAAGTATATATGGTAGTTATAGTTCTATTTCACGGCCATTAATAATAGTTTTTTGGATGATGAAGTCATGATTAAATGCGATAAGGTTTGCAACTTTATTTTTTTCTATGCTTCCAAGTTTTTTATCGATACCAATAGCACGAGCAGGATAAAGTGTGGCCATTCGTAATGCTTCATATAAGGTAATACCTAGATGTTGAACAATATTTTTAATAGCATTCATCATCGTTAAGGATGAACCACTTAATATACCATTTTTATCAACACATAATCCATCACGATAATATATAGTTTTACCTGCAAATGCGAAATGATCCATTTCAATGCTATTAAGATTAAGGCCAGCAGGTGCGGTGGCATCTGTTACTAAAACTAATTTATCTCCTTTTAATTGTTTGCTATCCCGAATATTAGCCCAATGAACATGTACTCCATCGGCAATAATTCCTGCATATACACCAGGAGTATTGTAAATAGCACCAATTAACCCAGGAGAACGAGCTGAAATAGCAGGCATAGCATTAAAAAGATGGGTTGAAAATCGAATGCCTGCCTTGAAACCATTTTGTGCCTCTTCATAAGTTGCATTGGAATGACCTGCTGAAACAACAATACCAGCTTCAACTAATTGATGAATATATTTTTCTGTAACTATTTCTGGTGCTAAGGTAATTTTAGTAATAAAATCGGCATTTTGACATAAATAGTTTATCATTTCGTCAGAAGGTTGACGAATATATTTAATATTATGGATACCTGTTTTGAGTGGGTTAATATAAGGTCCTTCAATATGTAGTCCTAATGCCTGATTTTTATATTTGACCAGATAATCACGCATTGTTTCTATTGCTGTTTTTATCAGCAGATCAGGGCTGGTGATCAATGTGGGTAAGAAGCTAGTACAGCCATTTCGTTCATTTGCTTTTTGCATAATTTCCAGGGTCTTAATTGAGATATCTTCTGGATTATCATTGAATTGTACCCCACCGCAGCCATTAACTTGTAGATCAATAAATCCTGGGGCTAGGATCGCATTTTGTAAATCATGAATTTCAATATCTTGAGGTAATTCTGTAGTTGGACAAACTTTTTTTATTTGTTCTTTTTTTATAATAACTGCATGATTGTCCAATATTTCATAACCTGTATAAATAATGCAGTTGGTTAATGCATACATAATATTTTACTCGTGTTTTACTGATATAAATAGGATAATAAATAAAATTATTTCTAGTTAATAATGTTAGATTTTACTATCTTAACTTAAGTAGAAAATTGATTAATGATGTCAGATTCTAATTGACGAAAATATTTTAAGGTTTTTACTTTTAGCTCAAGGGTTGCTGATTCATCACAAACTAAAGCTGATTTTGCATGCATTTGCAAGCAGCTAATAGTCCACATATGGTTAATCGAACCTTCTACCGCAGCTTCAACAGCTAATGTCTTATTTGCACCGGTTGCTATGACTAAAATTTCTTCCGCATCAAGTAGGGTTCCTACACCAACAGTGACAGCATATTTAGGTACACGATCAATATCGTCATCAAAAAAACGAGAATTTGCCTGTCGAGTTTCTGGTGTTAGCGTTTTGATCCTTGTGCGAGAAGAAAGAGATGAAGCCGGTTCATTAAAGGCAATATGGCCATCACTACCAACTCCACCAATAAATAGCTGTATTCTACCATAAAACTTGATTTTTTCTTCGTAACCTTTGCATTCAGCATCGATATCTTTTGCATTACCATCTAGTAGATGAATATTATTATTCATAATATCAATATGGTTAAAGAAATTATCATACATGAAAGTATGATAGCTTTGTGGATGATTTTTTGGGATGCCGACATATTCATCCATATTAAAAGTAACGACATGTTTAAAGCTAATTTTTCCTGCTTTAAAGAGATTAATAAGCTCATGATAAGTGGCCAGTGATGTTCCACCTGTTGGCAGTCCTAATACAAATGGATGTGCAGCCGTTGGATTGAATTGATTAATTTTATTTGCAATGTAATTGGCAGAAAAAAGGCCGACATCTTTTGCTGTTGTTAGAGGAATAAGCCTCATTATTTTTACCTCAGTTAATTTTATTTCATATCAGCTATCATTTTTATGATTTTCTATCATTTTTTATTCTTTGCTATTAATTGAGTTTTTATAACTTAAAAATTATCTAGTTTTTAACTATCATATCACAAAAGAATAGTATTGGTTTTTTGAATAATTCAGGTTTAACTTTGAACCAATTTTTTATAGACTATATACTGCATATAGAGTATTATTACCGAATACTAATTCGGCGTAGTTGTTAGTCTTGTATTATTATATAAATTTTCATCGCAACAGCCATATTCATGGTAAGATGACTACCGATTGATATAGTTAAGAGAAGATATTATTTTTAAAGCTTTCTTGTCAGGCAACTACAATACATAAAATCAGTTGTGCCATTCAGGCCAGCAAGGACAGCTTGTTGTACATACACCTTGGTTAAGCGTTATGTCATATCTGAACCTTACCGTTGCTAGATGGTAAAACGAGATGATGTTAATGATCGGCTATGTTGCTCTAAAGATTGTTGCTTTGCTTGGAGAGCAATTTATAGTCACGTTTTATATTTCAATTATTCTAGTTTTAAACAATCTTTTCCAGACAAAATAAGTCGTTAAATAAGACGACTCTACAGCATGGAATATACTCATCTATTCTTTTTGATCAACTGGTATAACTGCCGCACATTTTAAATATGGAATTTTTTAGCAAAGACTATATAGATGATTATCTAGCTTTGATTTTAAGCGATTCTGATTAATTTTCATTCTAGCTAGAAAAGGTTTTGTAGAATTTGGCTCATTCCATCATAGAAAAGGAATAGCTTTTTACGATGATCTGGTCAAAAAACGCCTAATATAGGCTGTCTCATTAAACTCTTCAAGAATCTCATAGCTCATACAGTATAATACTCCATGTTGATCACTGCTAATTAAGACCACGATTCGTTCTTTTCTTTAATATCTCCTTTTTCTGCGTTTTTTAGCTTTTCTATCTGGGATGATATAACTCTTACTTTTAAAAAATTCAGGAAAAATGGTTCCTTGACTTCAAAAATATTACTTAGTACATTTTTATGTTGGGTATAGCAGCTGAATAAATGAAGTAGATGATTACGCTATTTAAACGATGTTTTTAAATCAATGTCTATTTGTTTTGCTGATCTACAGTAAAGTCAACTTATTCAACATATATTGCAGATAACTAAAGCATTTATCATTGTGATCTAGTTTCGCCATAGTATGACTTTCAGTAAGATTCTTAAATCTTTTCCTGAAATCATGGATTTTGCAACGATATCGCTGTAACCCTAAAAACCATAAAATGAATGGGCTCCAAGCGGATAAGATGTTCACTTTGATAATATCGGTAGGATAAACTGGAATGAGTTGTTTCAATAAGATCCAGCCTCATATTATGGCATGGAGAGTGAGGAAATAGTATGTATTACTGGTTGCTTTTTTACGGCAACCACTGTAGCGAAAATCATTCATATTAGTAGAAGGTATTTCTAGGAACAATCTTTGCAAGTGCAGCCTAATGATCATAGCCATATTTCCACTTGTTTGCCGTTAATGCTCTATCCATCTCCTGATAATGAAGATGGAGCAGTTGTTTTTTTGCGCAAACGTTTTTCTCAATTCGTCTTGACTGTCTGATCTGATGGCAGTAGATGTTCATGAATTCTTGATCCTACCTAGACAACCTCCAAGAATCTTAATTCTGGCCTGGATTGCTGTTTGTGCAGGCGGAGAACCCACAATATAGAAATTTGCGTAATAATGAGGTAGGAAGCACCAAGGCTGAAGCATAAAGCATTTAAGAGCTATAAGCCTATCATGCTTATCTGCATGTAAATATGAAATATCTTCTGGAAATGCAAAAACAAACTTCATAAGATTATCTTTTCTTATGCATAGATCTGGCACATATAGATAACTTTTTATATGTTTTTATCTTTAATAAGGCAAAGATTGTGCCAAATGTTCGATGCTTTTTGCTTTAATTTTAAACTAATATCTCCTATGTCCATCTACATCGAGTACTTACAAATGGCAAAGATTTTACAGGCTACATTTTTTTGTTCTACAAAAAGGTTCAGGCATCAGAAAACATAAATTTAACCACTTCTATACAGAGCTTAGAAGGGACCAGTAACTCTTAACTACAGGAAATGCATCTTCAAACAAATGCTATGATGTGATCAAGAGATTTAATCGGCGCAAAAAATATAAAGATGGTTGAAAGACATCATTTAAATTCTTAAAAGATCCAGAGATCAGTACTCTAATACGATATGTTTATCTCTATAATCAGTAAATCATTTTTAAATATAGATACTCTATTGTAGATAGACTATAGTTTATAAAAAATGGGTCAAAGTTAAACTTGAATTATTCAAAAAAAACTATACTATCTTAGCAGATAGTAACAGTTGATGATAATATATCAAAAAATTGAATATTTATAATAATTAATAAATAAGATCTCAGCAATGAGCTTATTCAAGCAAGGGGAGTAATATAGTGAATCTGTTAAGTTATTTACAGCGAATAGGTCGCGCTTTGATGGTGCCTGTTGCTGTGCTGCCTGCTGCTGCGATTTTAATGGGGGTTGGTTATTGGATAGATCCTAATGGCTGGGGATCTAATAGTACTATTGCCGCTTTACTTATTAAATCAGGTTCGGCAATTATAGATAATATGTCAATATTATTTGCAATTGGCGTTGCATATGGTTTATCAAAAGATAAAGATGGTTCGGCGGCATTAACCGGTTTTGTAGGTTTTTTAGTGGTAACAACCCTATGTTCACCATCAGCTTATTCAATGATCATGGCTATTGCTATTGAGCAAGTTCCTGCAGCATTTAGTAAAATCAATAATCAGTTTGTTGGAATATTGGTTGGTGTGTTGGCTGCTGAACTTTATAATCGCTATAGCGGTGTCGAGTTACCGAAAGCATTTTCATTTTTTAGTGGCCGACGTTTAGTCCCTATATTGACTTCATTTTTAATGATTCTGTTGTCTTTCATTCTGATGTATGTTTGGCCATTTATTTATAATGCATTAGTCCTGTTTGGTGAAAATATTAAAGATTTGGGTTCATTAGGCGCTGGTATTTATGCTTTTTTTAATCGTCTATTAATCTCGGTTGGATTACATCATGCATTAAATTCAGTATTTTGGTTTGATGTAGCTGGTATTAATGACATTCCTAACTTTTTAGCTGGTGCTAAATCGTTAGCTTCAGGTCTAGCAGAAAAGGGTATTACCGGACGTTATCAAGCTGGATTTTTTCCAATCATGATGTTTGGGTTGCCTGGTGCAGCATTGGCCATTTATCATTCTTCTCGCCCTGAAAATAAAGCAAAAGTTTCTGGTATCATGATGGCAGGTGCTTTTTCTTCTTTTTTTACTGGCATCACTGAGCCGCTAGAATTTTCATTCATGTTTGTGGCACCGGTTCTTTATGTTATCCATGCCATTTTAACTGGATTTTCTGTTTATATTGCGGCTACAATGCACTGGATCTCTGGTTTTGGTTTTAGTGCTGGTTTAGTCGATATGTTACTTCAGAGCCATAACCCGTTAGCAGTTCATTGGTATATGTTGATTTTCCTAGGGATAATTTTCTTTTGTTTATACTATGTCATATTTCGTTTTGTGATTAATAAGTTTAATTTAATGACACCAGGTCGTGAAATAACTAACAACTATCAGTCTATAGATGATTATGATAAATCTATTAGTAGTAGTGATAGTAATAAAAAAGATATTACTGCGCATGAGGAAGCATATCAATATCTTGCTGCAGTGGGTGGAACAGATAATTTAACAGTAATCGATGCTTGTATTACTCGTTTACGCCTAGGTGTAAAAGTCGTTGATATTGTTAATGATGCCCTGGTAAAAAAATTGGGGGCTTCTGGCATTATTCGGTTAAATAAACATAATGTGCAAATTATTGTTGGAACACGAGCAGAAATGATTGCGGAAGCAATGAAAAAGATTGCCGAAAGAGAAATTGTTGCACCGTCAAATTTTATTAAAAAAGAGGACAATTGACATATATACAGTCAGACAGAGTAAACCTAAAAATAAGTATTTGTGTGTGTGTAAGATGGAGGATAATAGAATAGAGAATGAATGGCAAAATTGATTTTAGCATGCCGGTTAAATGGACTGAGATTCCCGACTAGAGAGATCTCTAGGTAATTTATATAATTTAGTTGTGAAATATACTTATCTTTAATGAGTAATGAGTCTTTTACTAGGTTAAGTATTTATCTAGATGGAAAATGGTTTGGCGATAAAGCTAATGAGTTCTGATGTGTTTTCTTGTCTTGATAAGATTGCAAAAAATCTTACTAGTAATCATTGCGGTCTTCATTGAGATAAATAAGTGTGTTTAAGTGAACGTTCAGATGGGTATAATATTGTAACATTAAAGGTGTGACAGGTAATTTGGTGGTATGTAAGCATTTGGTTGAAGAAAATGCTGATGTTAAGGTAGAAATTGGGTTGTGAGTTAAATCTACCATAAAAGGCTATCCTAAAATCAGATCTCTATTACTACTTGTACTTGATGGTTAGAAAATCAAATCAATTTATTGGGCTGCTTGTAAGTTAAAACTTTATTCGATAGTATATTCTTTAATCTCTAACACACCAAGAGTAAAGTATGTAATCCTAGTTGTTTGATTCTATATCATTATAGCGACCATCATCGAACAGTCCTATTCATGGAATAGGATGCTACTGAGAGATATAGTTAATAGGAAATTATCATTATGAGATGAAGACAATCCAACATTAGATAACTCTAGAAACACCTAAAATCAGTGCTGCTCTTCTTGTCTGAAGAGCAGAGCTTGCTTAGGCAAAGCCTAAGTCTTATTGGCAAATACCAGAACTTTTCGTTGCTAAAAAGCAAAAAACGAAATGACGTTGATGACAGGCTATGATTGTGGTAAATGTTTTTGCTAAAAATCCATTATGCTGTTATGAAGATATTTTCGTTTATAGGTGTTTGTTCCCATAAAAAAAGCAAACAGTAATACAAATCAAAATATAAATCAAAATACAAATCAAATAGACTCTTTTCTTAGTTCCTGTTATAGAATTAAAGCTGCATTTCATTAGTTAGCTCGTAGGCAATCTTATAATCCTGTCGGATTATATCGATTAATTTATTGAAGTAACTAATTCTATTTTTGTCCTACTAATAATTGGCTCAGTTAACATATTATCCGCTGAATATATTTCTTAAGCTTATAGTGATATCATTGTAAAATCCATAATTGCAGAAAAAGATTTAACAATTTTACTGAAGAGTCTTCTAGCGAAAGTATATTATAAGGATATATGGTTTTAGTTATTTGCGATATATGTTGAATAGGTTAACTTTATTGGAGTCAACAAAATAAACAGGAATTGATTTGAAAACATGATTTAGATGCCGTCATTGCTCTTTCTTGCTTCAGAGACAACAGTTAACATAAACGCAACTAAGTGGTGATATTGTTTTGAAGTCTACGAAACATTTTCACTGGATTTTTTTAAATGTGGAACATCCTTTATAGGAAATAGGAAAACCAGAAAATACAGGAGATAAAAGAAATAAAAAAAAGAACGAATTACTTTCGTGGTCTTAATTATCAGAGATCAACAATGTATCCCATATGAGCAATTTCTTGAGTTGATCATCGATAAATAATCGATCCTTTTTTGTTCTGGATAGAGTAAAAAAAGGTACGAAACTTTTGCCCTGGGGGCATCAAATTAATCACACCATCGCGCCATTCAACCTCCTCCACTACCAATAAGATTGGATAATTAAATAGAGTTATTTTTTCTAAAAAAATATTTTTATTTAAAATATAAATGTAGTACAGTATTGAGAGTGTAAAATGGTAGGTGGTTCTGACCGAGCGGTGCAGCTAGCAGCTACTTTACTTCTTGGATATTTTCGTGAGCTGATTACTTTTTTATTTATACTATGCGAAATGTTAATTTTTTAGAAATTTATCTAGATAGCGCAGAATAAATCTCATAGAAAAAACAATAAACTAGATATAAATAAGGAACAGAACAAGAACACTTCACGTGTATTACAACCGCCTGTTTATCTGAATCGATTTATGATATCCCACTCAAAATATAAATAACAACAAAGAAATTAAATTTTTTATGACAAAAAAAAGATATATGGCACACACACTTCCACTAAATACGATTCAGTCCTAAATTTTTTATCGACACAGACAAATAAGTATTATCCGTCTATAGTAACGATAATCTAAAGTTTTGAGTAACACACCTCCTTCACCACGAAGCTCAGTTTTAATTTTCGGTTGCATGCCTTTTCTTTTAGGAGTGAAGCTAGAACATATTAGCTATTTCATCTTAGCATCGTTGTGCTGCATGTCCAGGAATATATTAGTATTATATTTCAAAAATTAATAGGCATCGTCTCTACCATTATCTTTTAGCAAGCTTATGAGATACCAGTTATAATCCTACGTGATCGCCAAAGATCTGTCATTTGAGAAATTTAGCCATGTTATCTTCTGATTTTTGATAAGCATTTTCAATCTTAACAATCTTATTACGCTCATTCTCAATGCTGCTGATAATAATAACAGAAACAAGCAAAGGCGATTATTTTGTCTAAAATAACTGTCTATGCCATCTAGGCCAAAAAAGTAAACGTAACGCGTATCGCTTAAATTACGCAAATGTTGGTGTGGTACACTTCAAGCTACTGCTGGCTTAGTCTGTGCTAATCTGATTCTACAAAGAAAACATGTTATTCTTTATTATGTCCAAGTCATGTTACAATTATGCAAACTAGAGAAGGCATCGCAAAAGGTCTTGAACATGCTATTTTATGTGCTAACCCATTGGGTAAGAAGCACACACAATCACCATTCATAAAAATCACCGTAGTGGTTGTTGGAATTGTATTTATCCTTCTAGGATACAAGCATAGTAGCAACTCTTCAAGATTTTTTACACTCTTAACCTAAGGTGGTAGCAACGAGCTATTGAAGCATATTCTCACTTGGAGATTTAAGATCTCTGTTCTTATATTTTACTCAAATGTCAAACAAAACTTCATGACGTTATTTTTTATATGTAATAAGATATAATTTTATGCCAATTGTTCAATTGATTTTTATCCATCTTTATAAGAGCAATATAGACATTATATCAATAAACAGATATATAATACTATTATATGCTTTTAGTTTCGCTATTGCTGGTATTAGCAATTACATTAGGTTACTGAATAGTTATTGATACCAATTGTGGCAAATAATATTTACATTAACATATCATTTGGATATAGTGGCTTCTAGCCACAACTTTATTACAAGAAAAATTTTTTAAAAAAATAATAAAACAAAATCGACCACCGCTTTTATCACCTGAATTATTAATAAATGATGTGTATCACGATGACGCTTAGTGTCTTCTATAATGCTTTGTAAATCAGTTCTCTATTCTTAAATTGGATATTTTTTGCCACCAAGATCAACAAGGTAAATCTCCTTTTTTTACCAGTTCCAGTTTTTTTTGGCAAATTATAGCAGTTTAAACACTATTGAAAGGTTTTTTTTCGAACTATATTTTTTGCGCAACTGATTCATAGCATGATTGTTGCAAAACCAGATTTAATCAAATTCGTCGTTCTTATTGACGCTTACTTTTCTGACAGGAAAAGTCGTAAAATGCTGGCAGTTCTTCTTAATTTTTCTTCAGGTTCTTCATCGATACAGGCTACTTCGCTGAAACCTTGCTAATAAAACAACAATGGTTCTTTAATTAGCGGGATTACAAGTTTCTGCCAGACCAGATATCATGCTTAGCTCATCAGCCTTAACTTTTTGTTGCATGGTCTTTTGAGAGTGAAGCAAGCACATTAATTGTTTTGTATATGTCGTAGAGCGTTGGTGCTGCGTATTTGCTAATATCTTTTCCATTACATTTCAAAACTAAATGGAATCATCCTCCGTAGCAAGCCTGGGAGATACGGTTAAGCCTTGTGTTGCTCGTAGTGTATCAAGAGAAGTTTAGCAAAGTTCGTTTCTGACTATTGATAAGAGCATTTTCGAGCGAAACTAGCTTCTTACGTCCATGCTTAGTGAGGCGATAATAATCATACCAATCAGAGGCGATCATCTTGCTTGGACAAGATGATAGATATATGGCATCAGCACAAAAATAAAGGTGGTGTGTGTATCGCTTAAATTAGGCAGGAGGTATGGCAGCATTACCCTCTCTATGCTTTTTCAATAGCTATTGTTATTTCAGTCTTGTGATGATGTACTGGCAGATAGAGCATGTACTTTTATTTGAAAAAGCGTTGTTACATAGAGCTTTGTAAAAATCAGCGATTAAGATGTCTCGCATGCATGTACAATCTATATTAGCAATTCTTCAACGATTTTTTGTATGCTTTAGATAAAGAGGTATCAAGGAGCTGTTGACGGATATTCTGTTTCTGGTGCCTGTGGATCCCCATTTACCTTAGTACTTTAATCTTAACATCGTCAATACTACGTTATCTTTATAGTTCACTGTGGTAAATAACCATTACGGACGATTGGAATGTGGAATACACCTGCGACAATGTAGAGTTCAGGATATTGAAGCCAGGACATTGCTTAGATCTCACAATCAACGTCGTTGGGTATCAGCTACATCTTTCATCATTATAGTGATAAATTCATGCTATGGATTCACAGGTAATGTCTAGTTTTTCGGATATTTATAAAGGCAGACTTTTCATGGCATATCATATCTATGTTGTTTAAATCATTTTCAAAATCAATCAGCAAAATACACTGGCCACAATCGGCGAAATTCTATACGCCAAAAATAAACATGACTCTTAATAAAAATTATTGATAAAACAGAAGCGTTAGTGAGTAATCCATCTAAGAATTTAGAGATTATTTTTGGTATTTTATATCAATTCAATCACAATATCCAAGATTGAGGATTACAATAGCAAAAAACATATTGAAAAACCTTCTTTTCTTATCGCTAAATAGGATTTTATTATAAGATAATGAAATATCTAGATTGTTATTAAGCTGGTATTTGTAAAGTTTCTTCGCTTAATATTATCAGTAAATAATTTTAAATTAAAAGTGATTATTGGTGATAGGATTAGGCTATCCTAGCAAAGGATAGGATAGGATGTTGTTTTACTCGTAGAGTAACTTATAGCCACATATCTTGTATTTCAATTCTTATGATTTCAAAGAATCTTCTCCAGGTTAGATAATTTGATAAATAAAACTGGACCGGACCATATACCATGGAATCTACTCAGTCATCCTTTTAATAATCTGTTAAAATAACCGTTCACATTTTTAATATGGAATTTATTATCAATAACTCTCTTAGTATCTAATCTTATTAGGCGATTGTGAATAATTTTATCTTTGCTGCTAAAGGTTTCGTCCCATTTAGATCCATGCTAGCAAAAGATTGGTTCTTTATTGATATGATCGGCTCAAGAAAACGTGTAAAAACACACTCTGCATTAAATTCTTCAAAAATCTCATCGCTTATTATCATATGACCCTCTAGATCTTTATCTATTAAGATTGCGATTCATTCTCTCATTTTATCTCATCCTTTTATGCATTTTTTAGTTTTCTTATATTAGGATATAATGCTTATATTTAAAGGATTCATGGAAAAACATTTCGTTAACTTCAAGAATACCACTTAGTGCATTGATGTTGACTGGCCATTGCGGCTGAAGCAATGAAAATTATGCCATATAAACGCTGTTTTCAAATCAATACCTATTTGTTTTGCTGACATCCATGTAAAGTCAATCTGTTAAAGATACATCGCAGACAACTAAACCATTTATCCTTATGCTGTAACATTTGCTAAAGGATTTCCAATAAGATTGTTAAATGTTTCCTGCAATCAATGGTTTTGCAACAATATCGTTGTAATCATAATGAATATGCTCAGCTGATAATATGTTCACTGTGATAATATGGGCAGGATAAAGTTGGATGACTTGCTTAAATGTATGAATCGACATCATACGATAGATTGTTGTTGATCCAACTAATGAGATGCAGCTTTATGTTTCATGGAGTGAAGAAATTGTATCATTGACATATATTATTATTTGCTTTTTTGTGAAAACCTCTGTAGCAAAAATCCTTTATGGAGTATAATGGATTTTTACTAACAACTTTTGCTAAGATAGACTAGAATCAGCATATAAAAATTTGCTATCTTAATAAGATAATTAGGTTTAATTGATGGACAGAGGATTATTTACGCATATTTCATACTTTTATAAATCATCATGAATTCTGTTTGCTGATTGAAATAATTTAGGCATATTTAGGTTATTTTAATTTTTATCAAAACATGCAATTAAAGAAGATTGATGCCAGCTGGCAATACATTCACGTTTATATGCTAGTACTAAAATTGGCGTTTTTGCTACTCGTTCCACATTTCTTATTAATCCAATAAGTATTAACTATCTTATTAATTTAATTAAAAAATTTAGTTATCTCTGATAACGAAGTAAGTTTGCTTTTAGGCAGTATAGCTTTGCATAAGCTATAGCGCCGACAACTAAAATAACAGTTATTTTTCTGGACTGCTTAAAAACATCTGATTGAGTAATAAAACAGCTACCATCTACTTGAACGCTTTATTGGTCAAGTGTTAGAGCGAAAGATCATTACCCTGCTTATTATAAAAACGTTCTTGATAAAAAATCTACATTCCTATTTCCTCGATTTTAAAGTTCGATAGTAGATTTCAGCAAATATTATTGTTGTTCTTACTTTTAGATATGCTAATAAATAAAGTTATGTCTTTAGACATTAGTTATATCTGGCAAACTAAAAAATAATTTTTTTAATGATTGGTTAATATCAATTTGGAAGTAATTGTTGTTGATGGAAGCTAATAATGCGTACAAGCCAATATCTTCTCTCTACTTTAAAAGAAACTCCAGCTGACGCTGAACTTATCAGTCATAAGTTAATGCTTTGTGCAGGTATGATTCGTAAACTTGCTTCAGGCCTATATGACTGGCTACCAACCGGTGTCCGTGTATTGCGCAAAGTTGAAAATATTATTCGTGAAGAAATGAATCGCGCTGGTGTAATTGAGATTTCCTTGCCGATAGTTCAGCCAGCAGATCTATGGCAAAAAAGTGGGCGTTTGGAGCAATATGGTCTAGAATTGCTTCGTTTTGTTGATCGTGGCCATCGATCTTTTGTGTTGGGCCCTACTAATGAAGAGGTAATTACCGATCTTATTCGTAATGAAGTAACTTCTTATAAGCACCTGCCATTAAACCTTTATCAAATTCAAACAAAATTTCGTGATGAAATAAGACCACGTTTTGGTGTGATGCGCTCACGTGAATTTATTATGAAAGACGCTTATTCTTTTCATGCTGACCAAAACTCTCTGCAACAAACTTATGATGCAATGTATAAGGCATATAGTATAATCTTTAGCCGTATTGGATTAAATTTTAGGGCAGTCCAAGCAGATACTAGTTCTATTGGTGGAAATGTTTCGCATGAATTTCAAGTTTTAGCTGATAGTGGTGAAGATAATATTGTTTTTTCTACTACTTCAGATTATGCAGCTAATATTGAACTAGCAGAAGCGATTTGTCTTACGGAAGAACGCGCTGCACCAACTGAAAATATGCGTCTTATCGATACACCTAACACAAAAACTATTGCTGATCTAGTTGATCAACATAATTTGCCTATTGAGAAAACAGTTAAAACATTAATTGTTAGTGCAGCAAAAG
>JBHEQW010000089.1:0-16687 GCA_046530935.1 Arsenophonus sp. | reverse complement strand
TTTTCTGATAAGAAAAATGAATTTTATCGGCAATAAAAAAAGCTAACTTAACTGGGATTAAAGTTAGCAAAGAAAGAATGTAGTTCAATCTTACTGTTAATTTCTAGCTCTAGGTTTTTTAATTATTACATTATGATAAAAAATATTATATTACTGTGATATTTAATATCTAAAGATAAAATTTTTTCTTTAAATTATGAATTGTTACTGCCTTTATTTAATGGTGTTAAAATTGTAAATAAATCTTTTTAACTAAAGTAAACATATTACTGTTTAGTTTAGTTTTTTAACTTATTTTATCATTTGAACCTGCTTCTCGCTATGAGAATTTCTGGTTGTAGTACCAACTAAATTTCGAATTAATAGAGCAAACTTCAGATCAATATTCTCAGGAATGGAGAGATAAACTTTATAGCCATTGCCTGGTGCAACTTGAATATGTAAATTATTGGTACCAAACAAGTCAGTTAAAGTAAATTGTATATTACCTGCTGGTGTCATTAACTCTAAATTATCACCCAAACTAAATTTATTTTTTACGTCAACTTCTGCAAGCCCATTTTTGCGTTTTCCAGTAAATTCACCAACAAATTGTTGAGTATTAGAAACAGAATAACCATACTCATATGTTTGGTAAGCATCATGCCTATGTCGACGTAAAAAACCTTCTGTATAACCTCGGTGAGCCAACCCTTCTAATGTTGTTAATAATATTGGATCAAAAGGTTTACCCGCCACAGCATCATCAATTGCCCGACGATAAATCTGGGCAGTTCTAGCACAATAATAGAATGATTTTGTCCGACCTTCGATTTTTAATGAGTGAACGCCAATTTTAGTTAAGCGTTCAACATATTCTATTGCCCGTATATCTTTTGAATTCATAATATAGGTGCCATGCTCATCTTCAAAAGCAGTCATATATTCACCTGGACGTTTCGTTTCTTCAATTAAAAAAACTTTTTCGGTAGGTTGCCCACTGCCTAGTGTCGGCTGAATATTTTTTATCTTAATAGGTTGATGTTTATGAACAATATTACCAATTGCGTCTTCTTTTCCTTCTTTTACTTTATATGCCCAACGGCAAGCATTAGTACAAGTGCCTTGGTTTGGATCACGCTTATTGATATATGCAGATAGTAAGCAACGACCAGAATAAGCCATACAAAGTGCTCCGTGAACGAAAATTTCTAATTCAATATCAGGTATTTGCTGGTGAATTTCGGCAATTTCCTCAATTGATAGCTCACGAGATAAAATAATTCGACTTAATCCAATTTGTTGCCAAAATTTTACTGTTGCCCAATTAACGGCGTTTGCTTGAACAGAAAGATGGATATCCATTGCTGGAAATGTTTCTCTTACCAACATAATTAGGCCAGGATCGGATATGATTAAAGCATCTGGTTTCATTTCAATGACTGGAGTAAGATCACGAATAAAGGTTTTTAATTTAGCATTATGCGGCGATATATTAACCACTACATAGAAACGTTTTCCTATTTCATGGGCTTTTTTAATCCCTTTAGCTAAATTTTTTTGATTGAATTCATTATTACGCACACGCAGGCTGTAGCGTGGCTGTCCAGCATAAACGGCATCAGCGCCATAAGCAAAAGCATAACGCATGTTTTTTAGGGAACCTGCTGGAGAAAGTAATTCTGGTGTAACCATGATAAGTTCTCAATTTGATAACAAGTCAATACTTATTCTTAATCGGATAAGTTTTTTAAGTATCTAATTCTAACGCCTTATGTGATTAAATCCAAATTTTAATCAGAGTGTAAATATGCTACAATTTAATTAAATTAATTTATACTTATAACATAAAACAGTTATACCGAATTGATAAATTTCTGTTCTTTATCTAAAAGATTTATATTTGAGCGGCGCAAGTTTTTTATATAGCTATCAATGCTGCGATCTATCACAATCTGATAATCATCATAGAGGTTATTCAACAGCTTATCAGAAGGAAAAAACTTTAGTGGGTCTTTAAATAAAGATTTTTATAATTAAAATTCAGACTGTGTGGTGTTAATTCAATTGTTTGATTTTTTATCAACTACATGACATGTAATGATCATTACCATAGATAATCGCTTTAAAGTTAGTTTTTTTGATGTGGGTTCTTTAATTACAGAGTTAGATAATGTTAATTTAAGCACCAACATTTCAGTTGGTTAAATGGTTTATAGATATAGTCATAATCATAAATCTCTAAGACAATAAGGCGATCGAGATCTTATTTTTTTACTGTAATTATGATAATAAAAAAGGCTAAAAATCGCCATAATTAATTATACCATTAATAAACAATCCGTATTTAGCAATATTAGATCAAGTAAAATCAGATCCTGGAAAAACGTTTTACTTAATTAATGGTACACTACCCGCCCCGCTAGTAAGCAATCGCTTTGAAACCAAATCGCCCTCCAAATAATCAGCCTAAGATTTGATCTAACTGAGATTATTCATACTCAACAACTAAAAATACGGTAGATGTGTGATTATCGTAAATTTTTTATACATTTTAGCTTTTATAGCTAAAATATAAGGAGGTAATTATATATTAATTTTACACTATATAAACTGGAAAAGTGGGCACAATAATTTTGTTAATATTGATTTCAGAAAGATTATATAAATAAAAAACCAAGACTTCAACCTTCACTTGCAGTGTATTAATGAAGCTTTCTGGCAGATAGAAAAGCTTAAAAATAAATGTATATCGATCTACTGATAAGCCTGGCCTGTGGTGGCTATATCTCACCAAATAAAATAAAACCGATATCCTGAAACATAACAATAGATAGTTAGCGAGCATAGTAAGTGAGTATATAATGTAAACTATTTTTCAGTAAATTATGCCATAGTTTGGCTAAACGATTATGGATCAGCATGTAAAAGTATAGCATCTTATATAAGGCAAAATAATATTTAAACTGATTTTTTATTAGCAAATCTGCTATGATTGTAACTATTGTTCCTAATTAAACTTGTTGTACTAAGTTGATATTTTTTGATAAGTGAACCTTGATTAGACATAGAAAACTGATGTAAATATTTGATGAATTTAATTACATTGTATTATTGTTGATAATAAATAATGTTATATTGTAATTTTGTAACTGAAAGCATACGTGATACGATCCTATCTTTCTTCAAGCTCATCGCATAATATGAGCTAATAGTGCTCGCAATTCGTAACAGATACCTGCTGTATATAATCACGCTGAATATATTCATTTTTTCTGTGGTGTGAGCGGCTGGCTATTAGCTTGTTAAAATATCAATAGCTAATTTTAGCCTAGTTTATATCATCTAGATTATGAGATTTATATACGAATAGCAAAATTGCCGGTAGTAATTTGGTGATTACCTTCAAGAATATGTTTGATTAGTTTAAAAAATTTTTTGGCTAATAAAAACGTATTGATCAGCTCTATCAGAGCAGAATGAGAAGATACTCAAGCAGATAACTTGTGTGATATGTTGTTGATAATTAAAATTAATATCAGATTCACGACTGATTCTGTTAGCCGCATTACCAACAAGCCATAACATATGATCTAGTTATGGTACCAGCTGACCGGCTTTTGAATAATATTTGCTGATAGCAAATAATTTTCTTCGATCTAAAAGTCTACCCATATTATGATCAATAATATAAACTTGATTACTGCAGTTTTTTATTGAAGATTTAATTAGCAGATTATTTTTTATTACAGGGTATTGATAATATGTGCTACTCTTCTCTGTCATTAATTATGATGTAAAAATCTTAAGTTACTGGTTTGCTGGTAATATTCAGTCAGTGCTTGAGCAATTAAGTCATCAGATAATTTATTAGTTTTTCTTGTCTTATATAGCCAATATATATTTTTATTAAAACTTAATTTAATTCTTCAGTGTGTATAGTAAAAACGGATCAGATTAATAGAGAGAAAAGACAGCAAAAAAATTAATGGTGTAACGTAACTAAAGTTTGCAGTGTGCTTTCTTAAATCCTTGTAAAATAGCGCTTTTATTGTGGATATCTAGATACGTCTTGAAGCTTATCGAAAGCAAGATAAGCTACTGTATAGTATAAAATATTATTATTATTATTAATAATAAACCAGCAAAATTGTTATTCCACAAGCCAAAGAGGTTTCTGTAATTCATCAGTATCATAATTACTTATTGCTATAGAGGCCATGGGCAGCGTGCCAAAAATTGCTGCAATGGTGCTAGTTGATATGGTTCGAACACGTAATATAAGCTGCTTTTAAATATACCAGCATGTGCAGTAATCAGATCTTGCATTTGTGCATGAATAGGAAATTCATCATAATAATGATGTTATTCTTAATAAGAATAATTAGAGCAATTAACCTAAAAAAGTATCAAACACGTCTAATGCTAATAAGCTTTTACTACTAAACTGGCGTAGGAAAAGTAGAAATAATGCTTAATATGATGGATATAGCTTTTATTTTTATAAATTATAGCAAGAACTAGGTTAGATAGCGCTTATGGCTGTAATAATTAAAAATTATTGGGTTTTTAAGGTTTGTTGAACTTATTTTAGTTTGACAAAGCAAATCTAGTGCACTAGGTATGCATAAGTAGGCGGAATACTTAATTGGATCATGGTTAATTCTATTTTGTAAATTACATCATTAAGTGTGTGGCTTTCATTAAGATTGAAGGAAATAGTCGACTAGGTTGATCATCCTTGATGATTAACACTTAATTGTGGCATTAGCACCTGGTTGCCATTTAGCAAAAATCGAAAGTTGGGAATGGGGTTTATGGTGTTTATTAATTCTTATCTTCTCTCTGAAAGAGAGAATGGTTTTTTTTGAATAATTCAGTTTTATTTTGAACAAATCTTTCATAGATTGAAAAGGATTTTTATTACCTAATCATAATTGATGTAAATCCTGATTGTACAAATTATATTCATTTCTGGTATATGTGATTTCTAGATGCTATGGTTAGTGTATTCTAATTATTAATTTCACGAACTAGTTCAATAACATAGATGTTATATACATTAAAAAGTACACCATGTAGGTGTCTGTAAAACTAGACATACCTGTTAGATTCCATGCATAAACTCATCTATAATGGTGCATGGCAGCTGATAATCAGTCCAGGTGTAGAGAGTCCTGAGCT
This sequence comes from Arsenophonus sp., assembly GCA_046530935.1. Taxonomy (GTDB): domain Bacteria; phylum Pseudomonadota; class Gammaproteobacteria; order Enterobacterales; family Enterobacteriaceae; genus Arsenophonus. The sequence continues at coordinate 11,524 of JBHEQW010000089.1, read as the reverse complement.
TGAAAGCATGCATGATGTGAGAACATGCCTTGAAACGCCGCCTTGTCGACAACTGCCTGTGCTTACATGCCAGGTTCCTTCATCCATAACTGTTATTTGTACTACAGAGAAAACCATACAGACTGCTATGGACTATATTTATATTAAAGTGCTTAAGGTTACATGGAACGCCAGCGGAAACAGAATATGCTTCGAGCGCTACTTGTTACTACTGATTTATCTAAAATGCGCAAAAAGTGTTAAAGAGGTTGCTAGCATACCTGTAAGTTATCTCTACCTATCGCTGATTTTCATTAAGTTATGGGTGGTAATTTTTCTCGATGAAAAGCACCTGGTCTTTTCTCTGCAGTAGTAGAATCAAGCAGATTGAAAGAATAACAGCTTAAAGAGAACAGGCAATGCTGCCTGAGTGATTTAAGCGATACACGCTATGTTTATTTTTTTGCCAATGCTATTGTACAACTCCTTTTAGGAAAGGTTCTGCTTGCTTTTGCTTACTTGGCAGCCATTATCGGTGTAACTGAGAATAGGCGTAATAAGTTAATTATACTAGAAGATACTTATCAATATGAAGATACTTATCAAGAGTTAGAAGCAAACTAGTCTGAACTTCTTAATAGCCTTTGCGAACGTGTAGCTTAATCGCCTATTAGTCTTGCCATTGCCATTGGAGATGCTGACTTTTTTTTTGAAATGTAATGCCAAAGATATTCCATGGACACGCAGTAGCAAAGCTTTTTGGTACACAAAACAGCTAATGTGCTGGTTTTTTTTGCCTTTTAAATGGATGGAACCAAAAGTTAAGGCTGAGCTTGGTGCTAGAGGTCTAGCTACCACAGATGCTGTGATGTCGATAATAAAGTTCTTGATATTTGGTTGGCATTGTTTTGATCAAGGCATCATTCAGCAATGAAGAAGCTGAAAAAAGGTTGAAAAGAACTGCTAGTATTCAACAATTTCCTGTCAGGAACACTTAGCGCCAATAAAAAGGACGAAGCTGATTGAATAGGCGTTTGCAACAGTCATGTCATGGCATGAAACAGACGATCGAAGAAGTGTTGCTCGAGAAAAACAATCCTTTCAATGCTATTTAAAATTCTCCATTTTGCTTAGAAAAGCTATAACATGATATGGATAGAATTTAATCTTTGAGTCTTAAATGTGGAAGAGTAGCACATGATAACAACGTTTAATTTTAGGATGAAAAACAGATTTACAAAGCATAAGAGCAGATAAAGCCTGAGCGTCATACATTAGATTTTCTAATAACTCTAGTTATATGGTAGTTAAGAGACAATTGTCGGATAAATGTTGATTCATACATTAAACACCAATTCATTTTACTTTATCATATCCTGTCTATACTATTGTCAGACTGAATATGTTATCCAACCTGTGGAACAGGAATTATGGTTATAGTGTGATATCGTTGTGCAATCTAAGATTGCAGGAAAATAATTAAGAATCTTACTGGAAAGTCATCTGGCGAAATTATATCACAATGATAAATACTTTAGTTGTATGCGCGGCCGATGTGTATCTAGAATAGTTTAATTTCACATGAAAAGTCTGTATAACGAAGAGGCATTGATTTAAAAATAAAGTTTAGGGATATGTATTTCCTCACTGTTTTCTTACTTCAGCAGCGAAAGCTAGGATAAATGTAGTAGTTGTTATTGTTGAAGTCAATGAAATATTTTTCTATAAATCCTTTAAATGAAATCGTTAACTATCTCTAGATATATCAACAAGATAGAAACGCTAGAAAATGTGGGAAAATGGTTGGAGATAAAAGGCAGAACAAATTTCGGTATTCATTGCTCGAGAACGACAGGGTTATATCAGCCATAAGATTCTTGAAGAGTTTAATGTAAAATGTGTTAACCATTCCCTTAATCCTAACATTAATAAAGAGCCGTCTTTGTATTATGGACGTATGGAGTTAAATAGCACTCTAGCTTTGCTAGCGAGCATGAAATGAGTTACTATAGCCTAGTAAGGCGCTTGGATAATTATATAGGTATGGATAAAAATTCTACATTTAAAATATAAATAATTATATCAACTAATTATAAGGATAGCTGAGTAATTTCCATTGTGTATGGTCGATTTATTTGCAGAATTATCTGGCATTGCTGAAGATATAAGATTGTTTAAACCACAACAATTAAAATGCAGACGTGGCCTATAAATTGTTTTGTTAGAAAAACAACAACCTTTTCTAACATATAGGCTATTTATTATATGCGATAACTGTTATAGTATGGTATAAATTGTTAATTTATAACTCCTTAGTATATCATAACTATTTTTATGATTCAAATTAATATTTTAGGTTTTGATTAGTGGAACAAGCCAAAAAAGATATTTATTGGATGCAAAAAGCTACTTTACTAGCTAAAAATGCCCAAGCAAAAGGTGAAATTCCTGTTGGGGCGTTATTAGTACATGAAGATAAATTGATTGCAGAAGGCTGGAATCATCCTATTATAGCTCATGATCCATGTGCTCATGCGGAAATTTTAGCTTTGCGCGCAGCTGGTCAATATTTACAAAATTATAGATTACTCGATACCACGCTTTATGTAACACTTGAGCCTTGTATTATGTGTGCTGGAGCGATGATTCATGCTCGCATCAGCCGTTTAGTATATGGTGCTTCTGATCAAAAAACTGGTGCCGCTGGCTCAATTATTGATGTTTTTAATCATCCTGATATGAATCATCGTATCATTGTATTGGGAGGAGTTTTAGCCGAGGAATGTTCGTGGATGTTAAGTGGTTTTTTTTCAACATCGGCAAGAAGAAAAATCAATTAATGGTTGGGGTGGAAAATCACAACATTTGATAAAGTAAATTATTGATAAAGTAAATTTACTAAAGCCTCTTAGTAAATGGCGACTTAGACAAAATTAGACAAAAATAGAAGCTAATACTTTTTAATAAAAAGTAGCTAAATTAATTACTGCTTTCTCTTATTCTACTAGTTCTAGAGAATAAGAGAATAAAAGAGAATCCATTGCATAGAACTAGATATTTTGATTCATTTCCTTATCATGAAGGTAACTCACCAAGCTTTGGTGATAACGGCGAATATTTTCTACATACTGATATGCTTCATAGCCACGGGCGTAACCGTAAGTTAAATTAACAAAATATTTTTTCTTGCTTAGTAATGGAAGTCTAGTTTTAACATCTAACCAGCTGTCTGGGTCCCCGCCTTGAATACCTGTCAGTTTTCTGGCATCAAGCATATGTCCTAATCCCATATTATAGGCTGATAATGCAAACCAAATGCGATCATCAGAGGCAATAGTGGTTGGTAAGCGAGAAATCAAATACTGTAAATAAGCTGCACCACCTTTAATACTTTCTTCTGGATCTAGTCTATCTAACACGCCCATAGATAGGGCGGTAGGCAAAGTTAGCATCATTAAACCACGAACACCAGTTGGTGACCTAGCTAGAGGATCCCAGTGTGATTCCTGCCAGGAAATAGCTGCTAGTAGCCGCCAATCTATATTTTCTGCATACTTTTTAAACAAATGTTTATAAATTGGCAAAGTTTTATTAATAGCAGTAATAAAAGAAAGCGTATCGAAATAGTTAAAAGTAGCAACATGTCCAAAATATTTTTTATTTAAGCGAGTTAAAAGCTCTTCTTCATTATTGCTTTTATTAAAAAAGTCTAATATTGCCGTATTTAGACGACTATTATCTTTTGAGCGTTTCATATGCCAATTAAGGCTATGATCATTGCTAACATTAAAAGCGACAGTAATATTTGGCTGAATACGTTGTTGCATGGTCATGACAATAGAGTTTTCTAATGTAGAATCAATTTTTCCTTCAGCTACTAGTTGTAATAACTCAGTAGCATTATAATGATTGTGTTTTTCCAACTGAAGATTTGAATATCTTTGCTTAAACTGTCGCACCGTATTAGCGTCTATTGAATTACTAACAACTATAAAATTCTCTTTTATATCACTAAAAGAGCCTTGGTGATTTATCTCTTTACGATAAATTAGTTGTTGTGAAACGGTATGGTAGGCATTGCCATGCTGCGTTTTATCGAAGCGATTTTCATTATAAAGAAATCCTTCAGTAATAAAGTTACTATTACTGTTTTCAAGGCCATTAAAAAGTTGATTGATATTTGAACTTGTATTGATTCGTAGTTTTACGCCAATGTAATCATCAAAGTGTTTAATCAATTCGCAATTAAATCTGCTTGTTTCTTGTTTATCATTAAATGATATAATGAATGAATTAATGCTACTTCTAGTTACACGCAATTCACAACGTGAAACAATTTTCTTCACCTGCTGTTGTTGCTGGGTTGGCCATTCAATATTAAATGAAATGAGACTAACAAAAATTATAGAAAGAATATCAATAATAAGATAATTAATTCTAATATTAATCATATAGTTACATCTCATTAGTTAAACATATTATTTTAATTGAAATGACAAAATTGTAATCAAATTTTTAAGAGCGTGATATACTACTTAATAAAAAATAATTTTCAACTTAATTTAATGTATTTTACATTTCTTTAGAATTTTACGATGAGTAAAAATATGCATGAAAATAGTTTTGTAACAGTTCATAATGCTTGACAATAAACTTTGTTATTTTTCTGATAGAGTTCCACTCAGGTCATCTTTAATAAGTTAAGAGAATTATTACTATGGAAATTTTGTATAGTTTACACGGTTTATTTAACATCTAGCATTACTAATCTTCCTCCCATATCCTAACAGCATAACTACCTGTTATTGAGATTTATTATGAATAAATACGCTTTTTTTTGAACTTGATTTAAGATCAAATCGTTATGATCTAAAAATTAAGCAATTATTTCATTACTGCCATTTATTAACTAAGCCAATAGCCTGCATGGTAGTTACTCTTGGTTACTATACGGCAAGACCATATTTCACACTGGTCTTCAAGGACAACTGATATTATTTATGACTATGGATTATAGGCTATGTTGATAAAGGTAAGGTTGTTAGTAGAAATTTATTCTACCGTATGAAAAAATTTTCGCTACATAGGTTGCCATGAAGAACTAAATAATCATACAAATCAAAGAGACTCCTTCCTAAAACCAACTTCCAACCACACATGAATTGTAGATCTTATTAGATGGGTCAACATCAATCTGTTTGATGATGTAGATTCATGTATTGAAGCAACTCATTCCAGTTTACTATGCCAACATTCTTGCAGTGAATGATGTTATTCGCTGGAAATATTCATATGGTTACGATGATATTTTTATAAAATCTTCGAGCGTAGGAAAATATTTAATAATTTTACTGAAGTGTCCTCTGGCGATAGCAGATCACAATAATAAATAGTTTAAGTTATATACGATGTATATTGAATAGTTTAACTTTATTAGAGTCATCAAAAAGAAATAGGAATTGATTTGAAAACAGCGTTTAGATGGTATCATCATTGCTTCCTTGCTTCATCGACGATGGCTAACATAAATGTACTAACTAGTATTGTTGAACTTGAGGAAATATTTTCAATTAATCCTTTAAAGGCAAGAGTTATATTCTGCATAGAAAAATTTGAAATAGAGGAAAGGCTGAGATAAAAAGAAAGAATGAATCGTTGTCTTAATAGCCAGAAGATCTGAATTGTCATGTTATCTATAAGATTCTTGAATAAATAGTTTAATGCAGAGTGTATTACATGTTTTCTTTTGCTGATCATCGATAAAGAGTTCATCCTTTGGTTATATGAAGGGCAAATTGCAAGAAACACTTTTCAAGTTACCATAAATTAATCACCATTGTTTAATAATGATTGGATAATCAGAGAGTTATTGCTAAGGAACACAACAATCAAACTGTGAATGGCTATATCACCTGATTAAAGTATGGCTAAGTAGATTCCCATGATGTAGAGTTGTTTTATTTACTGAATTGTATGGCCTAGAGAAGAAGATTGTTTAGAATTACAAAAATTGAAATATAGACATAACTAGCAATCTCTTTAGAAGCAAAGCAACAACCTTTTTCTCAACATAAGCTGGATTACAGCATGTTATTACTGATTGTAACTTGGACTTTCTTTTGAACAAGTAAAATCGCTGTTTGTGCACCATAAGCCAGCACTAGTAGTTTTAGTGAGATAAAAATATAAAAAATAGTCGTCGTGCATTTGAATTGGAAAACACTAAATTAGGGTTAACTGTTTAGTCACGGATCAGTTTGGTCCTGGGTCAGAATATAGATTCTCCTGACACAGATATCATGGCAAAATGTCCAATGAAAGATATAGTTAAGAGCAAAATATCCTGATGATGAGGTTCCATCTTCAGGCAACTATAACACCTAAAATCAGTGCTATTATTAAGTGCAAGCAAGGAACCTCTAGCTGCTTTTGCTAAGCATTATAGCCTATTCCGAACTTACTTTTTCTAAAGTAAAAAATGAAATGATGTTGATGACCACAGTAATATTCTCTATCGTTTTCATATAACTGCTTACAGGAAAACGTAGTTATTTTCCTGCAAAAAAATATTTTTTCTTCTTCTTGAAAATTTGCTAGCAAGTTATGCGCAAATTCCTTAGCCTTGTTGTATTTCGATCTACCATAGATTGCTATTTGTCAAAAAAGGAAGTGTGTAATTGCTTAAAATGAGGCACAGTGAAGGATAGCGCAACGAAGTATAAAGTGTTTAAAGCTAAGATCTCCTCGTTATCTTGCACGTAGATGCAAAATATCTTTCGACAATGCTAAATAAAATTTCATAAGATTATTTTTTAATAGATATAGATAGATAACGTGCATTCGCTTGATGGATTTTTATCAATTTTTATAATGTAAAAATAGCAGCGGCCAATGTTCCATGGTTCTCAAGTGATCTTAACCTAGCATATCCATCGCATGACTATTCATCTGGCATTTACAGATAATGACAAAAAATTTATAAACTGCTTTTTTTGATCTATGAAAGATCTTTACCTACTGGAAAATATGAATTTGTCATTTTATATAAAAAGCTTTTTATAGAACACTGATTTCTCTTGCTGAATTATCCTCCAAATGAATGGTATGGTTAACTTATTTAATAGACGCATAATAGAAGACGCACTGCAAAGTCATCATTTTAATTCTTGTAAGATCTTTAGATCACTCTTCATGAATATATTTTGGTGTACAATTAGGAATTACTATAATCAGTAATTAGTAGTAAAACTCTATTGCAGTCTATGAAAGATTGTTTCTAAGTTAAAGCTTGATTATTTAAAAAAACTATAGCATCCAAAGGCTGCTAGTGACCGCATACTGTTTAGTAAAGATTCTATATCAATGAAAGACTACCTAGCATGATGGCTAATAGATTACTGAAATGACTGCACTGCTTTATGTAGTTATTACTGCTTTTTTTCTGGTTGAAGATATGCGCGTTTGATTGTTACGCTAAAAATTAAAAGTGAGCAAGATAATGCATTACTATTAATTGATCTTGTGAAAGGTCATAACAACATTGTGAGCTTAAGCTTTAGTATATGGTATAGCAGCAATTAGGTTATCATGCCACGGATGTCTCTATGATTCTAAATTGTTAACCAGTCCATTTAATGCAATTTAGGAGCTTATAAAGAATAAAAATTCTTACTTTACAATGATCATTTTGATGGTGACTTTATTTGTTACATTATCAGAAATAGTATTTTTACGTCATTGTAGTTAAATATTGATATCATCATTACGATAAAGGTAATGTGTCTGCTTTATTTAGTGAAGCACTTTGGGGAGTGCTGGTTCTCTGGTACTCATATCCAAGTTAAGCAAATCTGATTTGGAAATCATAGAAGCTTGTCTAGTCGAGCATTGGTTTGTCTGAGTATGTATAGTAATTACTATAGTAGTTAAAAACCATATTGTTCCTATCAAAAATCACGGAAGAAAAATTTATCATTGAAGCGTAGTCAATTACGGTTATTGTGGCCAGAGAGACTATCACTGGAAAATACAACGTTTATGTGATTAATCCTGAATGTACTGATCAAGAATATCTAGCTAAACAAGACTAGATAGATCCTAGATTGAATAGAAACTAAATTTTAACCTAGTAGATATGATATTCATGTGACCTATATTATAATTATTCCTTCATAAAAACTAAAGGTTTTAGGTGAATAAGGTATCAATTCTCATCTTTTGAAATAGTAGAAAAATTTCACAATGTAAGTTCAATATTGCTATTGACATGCAATATAAGTGATTTGTTAGCATGAGAGTAGTAATATTAGCTGATTTTTATCTATTAGTTTGCCTATTGCGTCTTTTTTATGCTGTTAAGCATTTAAATCTGGAGAAAAGGTGAAAAAAATTAATTTTTTCAAGTTGCGCGTGCGCATACATAAGAAATTTATTGGCTTTTTTACTTGTTCTGATACTTTTTTTAGGTATATATAATAGCTATCAAATGATAGTTAATCTCAATAAGTTAATTCTATGTGAATGGATATTGGCTACGATTTGCATCTAATTGTTCAGACATGGTTGAAGCGTTGTTTAGTTTTCTAAAAGTGATGAAAAATTTTTCAGTATTATTACAAGATATTAACTGATTGCCAGCTGCCAATAATGCTGGCTCATTGGTGGTGAAGGTAAAGTTGAGATGGTGGTGAAGGTAAAGTTGAGATGCGAAATATTGCACATTTTTATACCAGCTGGAAAATCATATAGTCGCGCTACGCTTTGTTGATAACAACACTCAGATAACTTCACAGTATCCAGCAAATCTAAATTAGATTGATTAATGGTATTATGTATCTGATCAGCTTGGATGGACTTGGACTGCGCTCCAACTTTTATGATGATATAGAATTCGGTTATCTCTAGATCTTGAAAGAATATATTGAAGAGTTACACATTCATGGAAATCCCCTAGAATTTGTCTAAGATATGTAGGCCACGTATATGTATTTTCTATAATTTGCGTCTCATCAGCAGCTTGATTTGATTAATATTAATATAAATATTTTTCTATAGTTAATGAAAGTAATAAAAATTTGGTTACTTATAGGATAGAAGTAACTTTCTAGTGAAAAAAGAAAGTGTTTTTTTTTGAATAATTTAGGCTTAACTTTGAAATAATCTTTTATAGATTGAAATTAAGCTTTACTACCAAATACTAATTTGGTAGCAATTCCTAATTGTACACTCAAACATTATTGATGCATAGTGATCTTACAAGATCTTTGATAATAAATAAAATTATGGCTTTGTAGCCTATCTTCTATTATGCGCCTATTAAATCGCTTGACAATACCATTCATTTTAGGATGGCTCAGCTAGCTAAGTCGATATTCTATACCAAGCTCTGTATATAAATGGTCGAATCCATATTTTTCAGTGCATGAACTTTTTTACAGATTAAAAATGCGGTCTATAAATTCTTTGGTATTTATAAGTACTAGATGGATAGTGATTGGTAATTATTGATTAAGATCACTTAAGAAGTGTCTACATATTCATTGCCCTAGGTCTTGTTTTTGTTTTGTAAGGACATATAAAAACTCATAAATCTGCGCGATCCATCTCTAAAAAAAGATAACGTCGTAAAATTTCCTTTGAAATTTGTGTAAGATATTTCATATCTACGTATAGATAATCAGCCTTGTAACTTTAAACGCTTTATGCTGCTTATTATGGTTCTGTAGAATTTATCGCATTTCATACAAATTACGTCTCACTGGATTGCCTAAAGAGGGATCTTGGCCCGATCGAGATATAACTGAGTCAGAAATTCGCATATAATTGCAAGAGATCGTCGAAAAGGAAAAAAGGTTTTTGTAGTAAAACAAGTACGTATTCTTGAGCAGTGAAATCCTTTCTCACACACAAAACAATGTGGTAATAATAGATGTGATCATAAGGCTATGTTGGTAAAGATTTTGTTGATTGCTCGCAGAGCAATCTGTAGCAATATCTGTATATTAATTGTTGTTCTCTCAAATAATCTTCTCTAGGCTAGATAATTCGGTAAATAAAATGAGTCTGTAACAATGTAATCTACTAATGGATTTTTTAATTGGCTGATATAACAATTATTTATATTCTAAATGTATAATTTCCTTACCAATAACTTTCTTTATGATTATCCAATTTTATTAGGCGATGGCGACTAATTTTATGCTTACTTGCAAAGGTTTTCTAGTATTTAGTTTTATCTTAGCAAAAGATTAGCTATTGATCAATGATCAGCTTAAGAAAACGGCTAATACACTATTTAATTAAATTCTTCAAAAATCTTATCGCTCATATGACTCTATCGATCTAAGGCGATAGATAGCCACTGATTCGTTCTTTTTTTTATCCCTTCTTCTACTTAGTTTTCTGGTTTTTCTATGTGGAATTAGAACCATTCTATTTAAAGAATTCACTGGAAAATCATTCGTCAAGTTCAATAATATTACTTAGTACATTTATCTTAAGTGTCGCCGCTAAAACAAGGAAGTAGTGACGCCATCTAAATGCTGATTTTAAATCAATGGTTATTTATTTTTCTGAGTTAATCCTATCTAAAATCAAGATATTCAACATATATAGAAAATAATTAACCAAGTTATCATTATGAGCTGCTTTTGCCAGATAATTTTTAGCAAATTTATTAAATTTTTCTATAATCGATGGATATTTTTCTACAATGCTGTGCTGTAGTGATAAATGAATCTCCGAAGTGGATAGGATGTTCACTACGATAATATGGGCAGGATAAACTGGAATAAGTTTCTTCAATGCATAAATAGAGATCATCAGACAGATTATCATCTAGCTAACTAATGAAATGCAGTTTTATATTAGCAGAAAGTGAGAAAAGAGTCTCTTTGATGATCTGTATGAGTGTTTTCTTTTTTGTGCTAACCTTTATAGCAAAAATCCTTCATAGAGTATAGAGAATTTCTACAAATAACTATATTGGCTAATATACCAGATCATCAATATCGTCTAGTTTTTGCAATTTACTAATGGCAAATTTGTATATGATATAACGCTTAAGCAAAAGTAAATGTAGGCTCTTTGTTGACCTAAATAGAAGCTCTGATTTGAGGTCTTATAGTTGCCTAACCATGTAGCTTCATCGTCATAATATTTTACATTAACTATATTCGTCAGTATGTATCTTGCTATGAATGGGTCTATACGAGGATTGTGTTTATATAATAAACATGGATAAAATAAATATAACATGTAGTTTTAATTTTTTTGGTTGAAAAAATGAAAATTAGTTTCATCATGAGCTAAGTTTATATAAAATTTAATGTTAGTTATTATTAATAACTGTTTAAACATGCTTATTGAATCCTATAACTGTCATCAATTATTAAAGTGATAAAATAAATTATCGTTATAAACGTAAAGAGATTTAATCATATAATTTTTTGTTTGAATTTAATTAACCTAGTGATGAATTATCGCTAATAGACGATTTTTTACTAAAAAATCAGCATTAAATTTAACGTAAAATAAAAACAATTTC
>JBHEQW010000088.1:0-36197 GCA_046530935.1 Arsenophonus sp. | reverse complement strand
GGAAGAAGCATGCTAAACATATTTTAACAAAGTTTTTAGTTGCTTTCTTGTACCACACAATAAAACTTCTATACAAAGTGAAGAATATAAGTAGCAGTTGGCATCAAATCACCGTTTTCTAATCTATCTTGGAAGTTACACTGAAACAATGCTTATGAAGTGTTTAAATTTATGGTTTAATAATCGCAAGTTTGTTGTTTGCTCATTATTTATCATGAATATAGTTAGGTGTTACATGCTTTACTTAGCAAATATTGCGGATTTTGGTTTTCTATTTTGTAACTCATGCTCTCTTTGTATCTATGTATGGCTGTCACTGACAGCATTAGCTGCTTCTTCGGAATAGGTAGTCTTTGGCTGTGGCGTGGGCGCCACACTTTCCTCTTTCTATTGCAGAAATTTTCGTTTGCTCCTGTAGCTCATAGTGCTGTGCGCTCAAAATGCTGGATGACTAGCATAGATTCTTTGATAAGATCAATATTAATCTCTCGTTATTTTTGGCTGGCAATTTAATGCTTGAGGCTATACCCTTGAATAGCAGCATGGAGTGTATCAATTCCATAATTAGCCTCAAGGTTTTATCAGTTGGTTTCTTATCAAACTAGACTCTTGTAATAGCGCGGCTCTTCTTCCTATATCTTACATAAATCTTTTGCCACTTGTTAGTTTTTCATTTCAGTTGAATAAACCCATGAACCTGATAGCTGCTGATATGCAGGCTAGGACCTGTCGAATCAATTAACAGATAATCTCGTCCACAATTTCTAAGTGGGTAATACGGTTTTTTTATAGCAGTTCAAATAAGAATTGACTAATATCCACTGATAATAAATTAGTGTTACTGTTGGTTCGCTAGCGCATAATATTTTTTGCATGGTGTGTCCCTCAATAGTATCGGTACAGTTTTTTCATAATCAGTAACTCCGGTTGTCTGACATTAAGCAAATTATTGTCTTCGGTTGCTTAGATGAACTACCATGATAATTCGTTAACCACCAACAACATAATGTTTCCAAACTTAGTCCTAGGCAGCAGCAGAACACGCACCTAGTGGTTGCGTGAGTAGAGTTTATGAGTGTAGGCCTGCCTAATGTGAGGTATCAGTTCCACTCATTATAAAGCTGATTTATTTAATCTATTCTTATAATCATTTAGTGTGGATAGTATTACAACTAAGCTCTGCTTTTTAGTCAAAATACTGTCAATCATTTGTCACTCAGGTAAAGTTGTCTTTCCAATTAGTAACTTCAGCTGATGCGTTATTGCCTATAAGGTAGCGTAGGTTTATTTTAAATTACCTAGCAAGTTTGATAACTTCTACTTTCATTGTGTGTTGCACATTGCATCGTCTGGCGTGGACATAGTTTCTGGGTGTTTGGGAGTTGGTGTGTCCAAGCAATCACCAGGCTTGTTTCTAGCGTCAGCAGACTAGCGTTAAGGTGTTCTAACCTGCTAGCCTTCTGTAAAGGACCTGTGCATCATACATATAAACAGCGTGCTTGCGCAATATAGTTCTTTTTATAGCACGTTAATATAATAGTAGAGGCTGGCATATATGGGGCCACGCACTCCACTTGTATTTCTTAGGACAGGACAAATAAGATTGCGCCTTTTTGGTATCATGGCCAGAGCTGAACTAGAGATCTGTCTGTTTTTTCAGTATTGGAGGTTATTATTTCAATCGTTTTTACTTATCATGCTGTTGTGTTTGTCATTAATGCTTTGCCTAGAGCAAAGAGGCATTGTTGGGATTATACTGTTTAATTGCGTTCACCAGTTGCAGCGAATAATTTACTTGCCAAAACTATCTCAGGCCACCAATAATCCACAAGGATCTGTACTTGTGGTAACGTCAGCACTTTTGCGAGCTGGTTAAGACGCTACGCGAATCTAGTCTCAGCAACATGACTAAGTGATAAATGATTATGGATACAAATTGATTCTTAAAAATCTATGACCACACACCTACCTTGTTACGGCGGTTTTTCATTTTCTTCGCTCTATAGTTCAATAAAAAAGCAGAGAACATATCATTTTAAAATGCTTTGTTGGGATATGGCTAATATAGCGATTGATCATCTCTTTCTGCCTTATGGTCTTCTGATGGTACTGCTTGGTCCAGTCCTCATATTCATGATGTACAGACCACTCCGATGTTGCGCTATACTGAAGTTTTAATGCTAATAACCACCGAGTAGAGTTTAATGTAGCGCCATATGTGTTTCAGGCTATGCCAAAACCACTCTTTCGTTTTTTTAGCGAAGTATAATGTTCCAAGTACAGCCATGTAATGTGTTTTCAGGTAATAGTGCCAGTGTCTCCTGAAGAGAGATGTGCTAAAAATCAGAAAGATGATGGAATTTATTAGGTTATAACTGTAATACAAGCAGCAAGATGAAAGCATCTCAGTATATTTTTTTTGGCAGCTATTTTTTTGAACATATCAAGGCATACAGTATGGTTAATACCTAGACAGCCATGGATAACGTAGATATGAACATGGGCATGTTAATTGAGTTATCAACTATAAGTGTGAAAGGAACAGAAGATACTAATTTTGATACCATATTTAGGTACAACCACGGTCAGTGTAGCATGCGTGAGTTTGTTGGCGCTAAATATAGCATTGAGTAGCGGCTAATTTTTTGTTGAAAAATGCCAAAGAAGATGTTGCATACTGAAAGTAATGTGTTGCCAGTCGCACTTGGATAAGATATTAATCTGCTGTGCTTAACCATTGCTTGGTAGCTTTGAAGCATCATGAACACTACAGTAGTTTATTTTATAAGTTTGCTAGAAAAAACTCTAGTTAGAACGTTCAGGAGAGAGGTATAGTAGTGGCAACTTGGATAGGCTCATGGCAAAAATCCAGTAGAAAAGTATTACCTAGACAGATAGACTTGTCCATAAGTTAATACTTTCTAGTGTTCTTTAAGAAATTTATTCCAGCAATCATCAATTGTAAAAATCAGTTTAGTTTTGCTTGGTGTGTGTTTGATACATCTTAGTAAATTACTTTCTGCCTATCTTGCTAGAGAAATAGAAATCGTCATTCTTTTCGCATTCGTTAGGCATATCAGTATCCAAGTTATCTTTATGTTTGTTCAAGAGGAGTTAAAGAAGACATGGATTATCCTTAGTTTTCTATAGGTGATGAATGCATCCGACAAAATCATACTTTCACTCATTTCTAACATCAATACAGTTATATCAATCGTCATCAGTATGGGCTGATGGTTGCTCAAAACCACGGATAATCATGAGTAGAGGTATGAATAATACTTGCTTGTTGAAGAAAATTGTAGAACGAAAAGAGAGTTGGACGCATTGCTGTATAGCCTCTTTTGGGATCTTATAAAAAATTTAGTCGGTCTATCATGATTAATTTCAAAAAGTAGATCATAAAGCATTTCTAAATAAATAGACAACGTAAAAAACGTAAAGTTGTGTTTTGTTTTTTTTTGGCTTATATAGTTTATCTTTTCTAGGAGATTTATTTTAATCTATCTGCATGAATTCCTAAAAAATTAACATATGACACTATATAAAATAATGCTCAAGTCATGAATATCAACATAAGCTGTGCGTTAGCGCTTATATCATAGTATATTCTACGTTAGTTCCTTTTTATTTTCTTCTTTTCAGAGTTTTTTAGCTTTTCTTTAATGTGGATATAAAACTTTCCTTTTTAAGGATTTAGGAAAATATTTCATCAACTTTAATAATACCACTTACTGAATTTGTGTTGCCTGTCGCGCGTGGAGCACTGTCACTTAAAGAAAGGAAGCTTTGATATGCTATATAAACACTGTTTTCAAATCAATTTGAATATGCATTGCAGATAATTAAATAATTTATTCTTATGATGTAGGTTAGCTAGATGACTTCTAATAAGATTGTTAAATCTTTTTCTATAATCTGGGATTTTGCAACTATATTTGCTGTAACCAATGATGAATATCATTAGTAAAAAACATTTTTACTGTGATAATATAAGAAGAAAAAGTGGAATGAATTACTTCAATGAATGAAGTAACATTATAAGATAGATGATCGCTGATCAAACTAATGGGATGTAGATTTATGTTTATAGGCTAGTTTAGGAAAGAGTATCTTTAATACTGTATGATTGTTTGCTTTTTATACCAACATCATAAGCAAAATTCTTCATGCAGTATAAGAGGTTTCTACCGATAACCTTTGCTTAACATAGCGCAATTTCTTCAGGAATCAATCTTAATAGCTCTGAATAAGTCTTCCAAAAAATATAAGCTCTGGAAAGTCATGTAGACTACTAGTAATTTCAAGTGTTATACCACCACTTGTTTATTCGAAACTCTTCATAATCTTATTATAACCTGAAAGCAATTATGGTAATGCAACTGAATTTTTCATGAGATCTAAAAAGAGGACATGCAATAATTGGTATAACTTCTTGCTAATTAATTTTTCTCGACAGGATCAAAAGTATTATCCATGCCTCTCTAATCACGATTATCCGTGGTTTTGAGTAACATCCATATCATGCTAATGACTCTGGATATAACTGTTACTAAGTGGGCCAATGACTAAAAATATGCTTTTTGATGAATTTATTACCTATATGGAACTTGGAATTATCTTTGTTTCTTTCTGCTCAACTCGACAAACACACAGATATAATTCAGCTAACAAACCTGACGGATTCCAATATAATGATTATTTCTGCTTCAGTGGTGAAAGATACCTATATGGTAATTTGCTTCAATGTTATACCATAGCTCTGCTAAACTGCTTTTTATCATTGATGACTGTTGGAGTGGAATTTCTTAAAAAATACGCTTAAAACATCAGTTTTTAAACACGGTTATATGTAGATCCCACATGATTGCTTGTGGCAACTTCTGTCAACTGTAGGTTGTTCGTCGCTACTGTGCTATACCTGTCATAAATCTTCATGCCTCTTTTTTTTGCAAAAGCTATAACTCAAAAGCATACACTGCATATTCGCCTTCAAAGCTACCTAGCAGTGGTTAGCAAAGTAGGTTTATATTTTTGCCTGATTCCAACTGGTAAATACATTACTTTCAGTGTATAACTATAATATCATTTTATCATTTTTCAACAATAACTGCCTGCTAATCAACGCCATGTTTCGCTGGCAACAGCGCTATGCTGCAGTTGGTACGCAAACATGGTATCAAAATTGGTATTTTTTGTGCCTTGCAGAGTTATAGTCAACAACTCAATCAACATCTACATATTCATATATCTCGCTCATCACTGTGGTGCTCTGAATATTAACATACTGTATGGCCGTTATCTGTTTAAAAAAAAGAACAATCAAAAAAATTGGTAAGGTGCTGTTATCACAATGCTGCTTCTTATAGCTATGAGCTAATAAAATCCTATTAGTTTTTCTTGTATCTTAGGGAGCATAATTGCGACAGTAAGCAGTAAGCCTTACTTGAATGCGCAGTACGGACGAAGTTACTTGAAAGTGAACTTTGTTAAAAAGATAAAATTGTCGTGGCGTAGTATAGCGTGAAATACCTTAGTAGTTATCTTAACCGTTGCATTATATTTGGTATTTGCATCAAAACTCGGCATTACAAATGGTGATAGTTTTGTGCATTTATTACTATGATAACCGTACTTAACAATGTTAGCACTAAACACTAAGGCAAGAAGAGATGATCTTGTGCTATATTAAGCACATTCATAGTAAATATTTTAAGATTGTGCGTTACTATGGTTTCTTATTGAATCGTAAACGCATGATGGAACACTATTGCCAAAAGTTATAAATATCTTGTAGATATGACGGCTAGTAAAAAACCAAAGAAACTTGGATTTGCAGTCCTTATAAAAGAATTCTTGTGCACAAATACGTATAAATTGTATGCTATATAGCTACAGGCTACTTTTTATCAGCACTCATCAATGGTGGTAAAACATATAATGGAATTATTGTCCAGTTATTACTAAATCTAGCGTATGAAGGTCAGATTAATCTCAGTTCTGATTCTTCGTAAATCTGTTCTACATTTTTAAAAAGGGTCTTGTTTAGCACGTGTTATAAAACAAGTCAACTCATTAAAACAATCAGTTAGAGCTTTTCTCAGAAGACTCTAGCAGTTTAAATAGCATTAAAACTGTTTTATTTTTCTCTAACCATAGATTTTTCGAACCAAACGTCTCTGTTGTTTAGTGGCTTCAGTTGCAAAAACTGATTTAATTGAATTCGTCGTTCTTATTGTGATGTCCCCTCATAACTGCGCTAACTGAAAACTCTAGAATGCCAGAAGTTTTTCTTGATCTTTTTCCAGCTTCTTTAATTGCTTCAAGAGATATTCCGATGAAAATTTTGCAAAAAAACATCAATGGTTTTATTAGTGGCATTGCAACTTTTTTATATGTAGTGGCTACAGCAACTCAGTCTTAATTTTTTGTTGCATGCCTTTTGGGAGTGAAGCTAATACATTAGCTGTTTTTGTACTTAAAAGTGTTGGTACTGCCTGTCCTGGAATAATAAGTTTGCTATTGTATTTCAAAACCAAGGAATGCTTTCCTGTGGAAACCAATGAGATAAGGTTAAGCTAACTTACTCTCAAGCTATTGAGAAGTTAGACTTAAGTTTTCTTGTGACTATTGATAATCATTTTCTCCAGCAACGAGATCCTTACATCTATGTGTAGTAACGCCAATAATGAGCCAGCAAGAACAGGCAGTCATATTGTCTAAGATGACTGTATATGTATAATCAGCCAAGAAATAAATGTAGAGCGTATTCCTTAAATCACGCAGACAGTATTGTCTGTGATCTTCAATGCATTGCTGTTTCAGTATTCTTAATGGTACTTTTATAAAAATCATGTGCTTTTCAGCAAGAAAGTTCAATAATGGATTCCTGAAAATTATCAGTTGGATGGAGAGATGCGATCTATCAATTTATACGCTTTAGATGAGATGTTAGTAACGAGCTGTTGAACCAACTTCCATTGTTGCTGCGATCCAACCTAACCTTAGAGGTGCACTTTACCATTAACATCACCAATACAAATCTGTATGGATTCCATGTGGTAAATAGCAGCTGCGGACGACATGGCATGGAAGCAAATTTACAAGGTGCCGCTTACCATGTTGTCGAAGCATCGCTCAAACTCTTTGCCTCATCGGCTATGCTTATTTATCAGCTTATAGGCTATCATTTAGGCATGAGTGCATGCAAGTAATAATATGTAATATCTAATTTTGCGGATATTTGTAATATAGCCTTTTCATGTCATATCATTTATATCATTTTTGAAATTATTTACAAAATTAATTATAAGAGTACATTACCATCTTTGAAACTCTTGCCATATACCAGAAATGAGCATAACTCTGTGATATATGAACGCTTCACTATAAAGAATTAAGGAAGAAGTATTTCCTTGATTTCAAGAATACCAATAGTGTATTTATGTTGACTGTCGCCGCTGAAGAAAGGAAGAACTTAGGCTATTTAAGCGTTGTTTTGAAAAATGCCATGGTTATTTTATTAGCTTCTGTAAAGTCAAGATATTCAAGATATATTATAAATAACTAAAGTAGTTTATAGATAAATAAAGTATTTATGCTTGTGATGTAATTTTGCCAAAAGAGTTCAAGTTAGATTGTTAAAGATAGATTATCAGTTAGCAAACTAATGAAATGTGGCTTTATGTTGGTATGGATGAAGAAAAGTTCTCTTTGATTTTTATGACTATTTGCTTTTTCATGGCAACAAGCTCTATGTAGCGAAAATTCTTTATATAGTATAAAGGATTTCTGCTAATAGCCTTTGCTAACATAGTCTTTTAACTCCAGTTCATTCATGCTAGCAATACTGAAGCCACCGTCAACATGTATAATTTCACCGGTAATACCAGTCGATAAATTAGAGCATAAAAAAGCTGCACAATTACCAATATCTTCCGTTGTCACAGTACGGTGAATTGGGGTTACTGATTCAAAATGCAAAAGCATTTTGCGAAAATTTTTAATGCCTGATGCCGCTAAAGTTCTGATTGGACCAGCTGAAATGCCATTAACACGAATAGATTCAGCACCCATTGCATTTGCCATATAACGGACATTTGCTTCAAGGGAAGCTTTTGCTAATCCCATAATATTATAGTTAGGGATAGTTCGCTCAGCACCTAAATAACTTATGGTAACCAGAGCAGAATGAGGATTTAACATTTTTCGACAAGCTTTTGCTAAGGCAACAAAGCTGTATGAACTAATATCGTGGGCAATCCGGAAGCCTTCGCGTGTTACTGTATTGACATAATTGCCATCAAGTTGATCGGCTGGTGCATAGGCAATTGAATGAACAAAACCATCGAATTTTGGCCATATTTTTGACAGTTCGAAAAATAATGTACTGATACTTTCATCAGAAGCTACATCACATGGCAAAACAATACTAGATCCAAAGCTGTTTGCCATCTCTTCTACTCGAGATTTCAGTTTATCACTTTGATAACTGAAGGCTAGCTCAGAACCTTGCTGGCGCATTGCTTGCGCAATGCCGTAAGCAATAGATAATTTACTGGCTAAACCAGTGATCAGAATGCGCTTATTATTCATAAAGCCCATAAACAAGTATCCTTGTAATTTTTTAAATATTAACACTAATGTGGTTAGCATAAATTATCTATTCTAGATGGTATCTATGCATTATTTTTTTTTGATAAACGCCAGAGATTTTATCATGATAGAAAAAATATGTTGTATAATTTTTCTAATGTAATCGGTTTTTTATCTTTATACTAGTTAACATTTTCCCGTTAGGCATCTGTAGATAAATGTTCACAAAAATAGCTGACTCATACCATATATGAAGTAATTAGCTATAACTCACTAAGCGTTTGGTCACTTCATGTAAATCTGAAGTAAGTAGTTTGCTGCCATGACTTATTTCGACTACAACAGCATTATAAATAACAAACATTTTATCGCTGATATGTTTCATCATATCTAGGTGTTTAATAACATAAATATACGAAATACCTTATTTTTTATAGTTCAAACATAAAATTAATTATTTAAGAATGCATTATTATATCTAATAATGCCAGTGATTCATCGACAATAATAATTTCTGGTTGCAAAATCAACCATCTTGCTAAGTTCTACTATATCTTTTTGATCTGCTGCTAAGATATGCTTCTAATAAATAGCCAGCACCTGATCAGGTAATAGTCAAACTTGACGAATTGGCTGTTCTATATGCCATTTTTCTTTCTGAACGGAAAGAGCAGTATTGAGAATTAAATGGATGTCAATATTATTTTCAATAAGTTTGTTGGACGTCAAGGAAGTATTTAGATCCTGAAATATCATCCAGATGGGTTGACTGCGATAAGCATAATCGCAAAAATTAACCTGATTGGCATTAATAAAAATTTCACTGTCAGTAGTTTCAATAATACTAGATAAAATGCATGTAAAAGTTGATTTATTTGATTAGTTATCATCGATAATAACAAATGGTTTACTAGCTCTTAAGATAAAACTCAAAGGTTTTACATTTCCTAATAGTTGATTTTGAAATAATCTAGCACGAAAAAAAAAGTTTTAGTCAGATTTTTTATTATAAGTAATGCCATTGTCATGATATATTTCCTATATGTTAAGAGGAAAATGACAAGCAAAGGCTCGATTTTTTATCAAGCGTATCGGCGGTGTGATAATACATGTTTTTTGTGCATAGGGACAACGAGGTCCAAGACGGCAACCGATTGGTAGGTGATCTAAAGAAGGAATTGTCCCTGGTAGTGTGGGCTTGAGTCTGCTTTTATGTCGAAGTTGGCTACCAAAATCAGGTACAGTACGTATTAGGGCTTGCGTATAAGGATGATGAGGTCGGATCAATAATTCTTCAGGTGTTGCACTTTCAACAATTTGCCCACAATACAGTACGCTAATACGATCAACTAACTTTCTCATTATTTGTATATTATGACTAATAAGTAGAATTGTCATATTATTGTTTTGATTTAATCCATCAAGCAGGCGAAATATTTGTGCTTGAGTTGTGGATTCCATTGCATTGGTTGGTTCGTCTGCAATGAGTAGACGTGGATGGTTTGCAAGCGCAATGGCTATCATCACTTTTTGACATTCACCTTCCGTAAGTTCATAAGGATAACTATACATAATATTATCGTGATCTTTAATTCCAACTCGGTGTAGTAATTCTATGGCTCGTCGTATCCTACGCCACCTAAATCGGCGACACCAACGACCTTTAAAAGTCCATTCTGGTATTGATTGAATAAGTTGTTTGCCAATATTTTCAGCAGGATCTAAGCAAGACTGCGGTTCTTGAAAGATCATTGAAATATTATGTCCTATCACTCTACGTCTTTGTCGTTCACTAAGTTTTAATAGATCAATATCAAGAAAATGAAACCGATCTGCATTCATTTTTAAGTTGTCTTTTGTAACACCACAAATAGCTTTAGCAATTAAGCTCTTACCTGAACTAGATTCTCCAGCTAAGCCACGAATTTCGCCATCATTTAACTGTAATGAAACATTATCGACTGCTTTGACTGGACCTTTAGTGGTCATAAATTCAATAGTGAGATTGCGGATATCTAATAATGGCATTATTCCATCCCAGCATTAATGGCGCGATGTAAGCCATCACCAAGTAAGTTAACAACTAAAACACTGATCATGATAGCTATGCCAGGAAGAAAAACCGTCCATGGCGCTACATAAATTAATTCTAAATTATTACCGAGCATGGTGCCCCATTCAGCAGTTGGTAATCTGGCGCCTAAATCAAGGAAGCCTAACGCAGCCATATCTAAAATGGCTATAGAGAGAATAGGGGTAATTTCTGTTATCAAGATAGGTGTTATATTGGGTAATATAGTATACCAAAGGATATAAAAGTTCGATGCACAATCAGATTGAGCGGCAAGAACATATTCTGTATCTAGTTCATCACGAATAGCACTGTAGATCGTTTTAATAGTTCTTGGTAATAAGGCTAACCAAATTGCTATTATTGCATTTTCAAGGCTTGAACCGGCAAAAACGACAATAATAATTGTTAGAAGTAGCGATGGAATTGATAATAGAGTATCTAACACATGATTTAAAATAGCTGATTTTAATCCCTGGCTAATACTGGCTAAACAACCTAATATTAATCCAACCATTATTGTACTAATCGTGATCACAAGTGCAGATCCGAATGTAGATGCTGTACCGATAAGTAATCGACTAAGAATATCACTTCCAAGATTATCAGTGCCAAAAAAAAATGCCACATTACCATAATGCGACCATGATGGAGGTAGTAGCTTGTAGTTTAAAAATTGTTGGTTGATTGTATAAGGGGCTAAATAGTCCCCAAGTAAAGTTAAAATCAGAAGAAAAATAACACCATAAAATCCTGTCATTCCTAGAATATCATTAGAAAAAAGTTGCCAAATAATCCGGATATTGGATGGCATTTTTTGTTCACGATAAAAATTATCTGAAGACATATCCATCCTTATATTTAAAAGGGTTCATCATAGCGCCTAGTATATCTGATATGATATTAACAAAAATAACTAAA
Source organism: Arsenophonus sp. (assembly GCA_046530935.1). Classification (GTDB taxonomy): domain Bacteria; phylum Pseudomonadota; class Gammaproteobacteria; order Enterobacterales; family Enterobacteriaceae; genus Arsenophonus. Next base: position 24,610 of record JBHEQW010000088.1, on the reverse strand, counting down.
GTCCCAATAATCATTATGCCTGCAGAAATTGCTGAGTAATCATTTTGTTGAATGGCTGTTACTAACCAGCGCCCTAAGCCTGGCCAATTAAATACAAGTTCAGTAATCATCGCTAGTGTTATGATAGTAGAAAATTGCAGACCAAGTTTTGGAATAATTGGAGGGAGTGCATTGTGTAGTACATGACGTTTAATTATGGTAATGCGAGAGAGTCCTCTGGTTCTAGCTGCTTTGATATAATTTTTATCCATAACGATTTCAGTGCTATTTTTCATTAAACGTATTATTTCAAAAATTGGCGCAATAGATAATGTAATAACTGGTAAAATCAAATGCTCTAATAGATTAATCAATATTTTACTGCGATAAATTGAATCAGATATCCAGACATCGATCAGGAAAAAACCAGTAAAAGGTTCAAGATCATATAGAAAATTAATTCGTCCTGAGACTGGCAACCATGCTAATTTTAATGAAAAAAGCAGAATAAATAATAAAGCCAATACAAAAATTGGCATAGAAAAACAAATAAAGGTAAAAATTTTAATAATGTAATTAATTGGTTTATTGCGCCAGACACCAGCAATAATGCCAGTAGGGATGCCGATTATTAAAGCTAAAATAAACGATAAAAAGCACAACTCCATTGTGGCAGAAAAAGTATTATTCAGCTGATCGTTAATGGGTTGCCCATTAATACTAGAAAAACCAAAATTCCAATGTAACAAACCGGTTAGATAAAAAATATAGGCATCACATGCATCCAATAATGATAGTTCACTTAACGTAGCATCAGTAATAAAATAGTTCAAACTAAAACTAACGAGCGTTAGTAAAAATAATGTGTTAATTAAAAGTAATAACCGCCTTAATGCATAAATAATCATCATGCGTGTCATCCTTTTTTAATCATAAAAAAGGAGTCAGATAGCAGTGGTCTTTTAATAGACCCATCACGATAAATGCTGACAAAAGAGAAATGAGCAAAGGCGTTAATAATAAGTCCTTTGATATCGTAGCGATAAACCTGCAAATATAATGAATAAGCTATCGCTTAATACCAGTAATTTTTTTCCAGTAAGAATTGAGGTTAATGGTAATAATTAATGCGAAATGAAATACTTTTGCTTATTAGCGCCTTGCTTAAAATTTTATCTAAATAAAAATTATACCATTTGTTACAATCAGTATCTTAATCAATTGATTGATAACTGAATAAATGTCGGAAAAATCTATCTGGATCATTATTATCAGTCAACCAATCATCAATAATTATGTTATAGGTGTGATCACTGAGCTTATTTTCTAATAGGTTTCCTTCTATTGGATCTATAGAATAAATAATTGCCTTAATGCCTTCTTTTGCTAGATCTGTTTGTTGAATAAGCCATGCAGTTTTTAACGAGCTAGAATTATGGAATTGGAAAATAATGGAAACACAAAGATCTAATCTTATACCAGCTAAATCTAACTCTTCCAGCATTTCTTTGGCTTTTTCTGAACTATCGTTTATAAATTTAATTTGATTATTATAAGCCAATGAAGTTCTCTGTAAAACAGAAGTTGACGTTTCAGGAGTGCCATAGTAGATAGATTGCATTAATCTTTTATTATTAATTAAATGTGCAATAGTTTGTCTAACTTTTAACTGATCAAGCGGCTGGTTAGTGCTGTTAAAAATTAGATATGCGATATACGTGCCAGTACGTATCGATAGCCGCAAACAGGAATCTTTACGTATTAGTTTTAATTGAGTAGCAGTTGGATAAGCTAATACATTGTATTCGCAAGTTAATAATTTATATATATATCTTGTGCCGCATTCAGCAACGCCAAGATCAATCACAACTTGCTGCATTAAAGATTTGCCTTCCCAATAATTATCATACCGAGTTAGCTTGATAAATTGATCGCTTTGATAAGCTACCAGCATAAAAGAACTTGTACTAAAAGCTTGCCAATCAATAAATTTTTTATGATTTATTTTATTGAGATATTGCGTATATTTTTGAGAAATTATTTGTGTATATCGACTAGCAAGATGCCAGAGAAATGACACATTTTGCGTATATAACTTAAATTTAACTATATAATTATCGACCTTAGAAAAATGGATATTGTTAGGTAATTGCAGATTACCAAAATAATGGTAATTGCCATCTCCAACGTAATAATAATGGTGATTTTTATTAATCATGCTGGAAAAACTAAACACAACGAATACGATGTCATCGGCATTAAGTGTTAGTGTCTGTGTGAACAAATTTGTTGTTTGAAATGGAATATTGCGTTTTAGATAGAATTGATAAGTTGCTCCCTTATCAAGGCATTTGCAGTATGAGGAGGTTAGTTCGGAGTTTAGTTTATATGTAAATTGGTTAACCTCTAATAATTGATAATAAAGTTGAGTGGCTAATAAGTCTATAATCACTCTAGTTCTGATAACTTTAGGATTAAACATGGTGATATTGGCATTAATATAATAGATAAAACTTGTTTGACGAATTTGTAGTGGCAGATGATATCTGCTAAAGCATTTGTTATACATACATTTATTAAAATAATACATAAAATTATGTGCCACATATAAAAACATATTATAAGTGCGAATGCTTTTATTGTAGCTTAATTCCTGCTATACAACAAAATATAGTTGATAAAATTATTAGTTATTTATTAAATAAATTCTTAATAAAGTGCTTTGCAAGCATTATTGATAACTATTAAATATAACATATTTAGTAAATGAGTTATCGTCAAATAGTGACTTTAACTTACTGTAGACACGAGATTGTTCACGTTGATTCCAATGATTTAGTTTTCTTGCTAGCATCCTGTGCCAGCTGTTTTCTATTATATGTATTTGTATTTTAGTTTATTGGCAAATTATGTTTTTTAGTATTCTCGTCCATTAATTGATGAGAGATTAATTTTAATTATGAAGTTTTAGGATGAGGGATAGCCGTCGCTGATTAAAATGCTTATTTGTAATTCTTGTTCAAGCAAGATTTGCTCTATCTTATATTGTAGTTGTTTTAAATAGATGAGAAGTTCAAGGCAGTTCATCATTTTCTTTTGTTACAATTGATATTATTGATTCGCTAGAAAAATAGTCTAAGACGATTAAATCCAATAATTCAGTTCTGTCGTCATAATGTGATAAACGGAACATTTAATTAGATTCTTTAATTTATACACATTGCCTGTGTTGTGCCCAAAAGGGATAATATTAAGAAAAATTTTTGTTCTTTAACTATAAAGCTATGTAGGAAAGAAAGATTTTGAGCTAGAACATACGGTACATATTAATTGCAAAATGTTTAGCAAGTAAAATAATATAAGTTAATCCATCACGTAAAGGTGATGGTACGAATAAAATCAAAGATTTAGATGCTTAAGTAGATTGATATAAAATAAGATGTTTTTAGTTAATTGAGGTAAATTAGCGTTGGTTGCATAAATAAGCCTAATTGTCTCACATATAATAAAAGGTAGTATTGTTTTTTTGAATAATTCAGGATTGCATTTTGAAGTAATCTTTTATAGATTACAAATTAAGTTTTACTACAAAATATTGATTTGGTAATTCCTGATTGTACAGCTAAATATATCGATGCAGATTAATCTTAAGCTTTTGATAAGAATTAAAATGATGGCTTTGCAGCGCATTTTCTACGTGCTCATTAAGTTGTTCGATCGTGCCATTTATTTAAGAAATAAATTATAATCTAAGTCATTGTTTTATATTCTGCTTTGTGCAGAAACTGGCGAATTTATGTTTTCAGGTAACTGAAAACGGTTTTGCAGATCAGAAAACTGATATATGATTTTTTTCATTATTTATAAGTACAAAATGGGTAGCTATAGAATATTTGCTTACGATCATGTAAGAAGTGTATATGCATTGGCTGTGTACTTAGCGCTTACTTTGTTTTCTGACTCAATTTAACGCAAATTTCCTATTTCATGTATATGTATAAACAGCGAGACAAGGCAGATAGCGATATAAAACTTGGTTCATCAGGAATTTGCGTACAATTGCCTGGAGATCGTCGATAAAAAATGTTTTTTTGTGGGAAAAAAAGACCATGGTTTTTTAAGTGGTCGACAGCGTCGTCGGCAAACAATGTGGAATAATATAGTTGTAATCATAAATATTATCTTGTTTTTGTCCTTTAGCAAGTGCAGATATTCAATAACTCTTAGCTAAAGTAGACACAGGTTCTTTGATTTTCTAAAAGAGTAGAACTGATTTTAGCGGTTATAGTTGTCTGACGATGGTAAAATATCATGATGATATTTTACCATCAACTATATCTATCAGTAGTCATCTTAGCATGAATAATGGATGTATGATGAGTCTCTATAATTAAACATGACAAAATAAATAAAGATAAATTTTTATTACATATTGTTGCTTAATTATAACAAAATCTAACGAATAATACCTATGTTCCAATATTTAAGGCAAATATGGTATATACTTCAGAACATACATTTTTGCATCGTTCCCAGAAGAGGAACTGTGTGATGTGATTTAGTGAATGAGTGGCGGAAGCAATTATATTTCTTACATGCAGTAATAAAATTAGAACAAGGTAACAGTCTCAATTAGCTGGTTTTTGATGTTGGCTATAATTTTTCATACACTTTTATTTGGTATGTTTTAATAAATTTTATAGATAACACACTGGAACAGTTTTAATAAAAAAGTGATGGCAAATAAACAGGTTAATTAGGATTAATTTCATTAATACGGCAAAATAGTTGATTGCTATTTATCAAATAATAAAAAATGATTGGTTGATATTGATAAATATCACTAGGAATTATATAAGTGAAAATATTGGTTGACGAAAATATACCTTATGCAACTCAATTGTTTGAAACAATTGGTGAAGTTAAAGTGGTTTCTGGGCGCTTGATATCATCGTCACAGCTAGTAACAGCAGATGCTTTAATTGTGCGTTCTGTTACTCAAGTCAATGAAGCGTTACTTAAAGAGAGTAACGTAAAATTTGTTGGTACTGCGACGGCCGGATTTGATCATGTTGATAGGCAATGGTTAGAGCAAGCTGGTATCTCTTTTTCTGCAGCACCAGGTTGTAATGCGATCGCAGTGGTAGAGTATGTTTTTTCTTCATTATTGTTGCTAGCTGAACGTGATTGCTTTGATTTGCGAGAAAAAACAGTCGGTATTGTTGGAGTTGGTAATATTGGCAGTCTTCTTAATGCACGTTTGAAGGTTTGGGGCGTGAATACGTTACTTTGTGACCCGCCTCGTGCAGACGCTGCTGATAATAGTGAGGAATTTTGGCCACTGGAAAAATTAGTTAATCAGGCCGATATTTTAACTTTTCATACCCCATTAAATAAATCAGGATGCTATTCATCTTATCATTTATTAAATGAAGAATTGCTTGATGCTCTGCCAGCCGGACGTATTTTGCTAAACACTAGCCGCGGAGCAGTTGTTGATAATCAGGCATTATTAAAAAATTTAGAATATGGTAAAAAAATTGATGTTATATTAGATGTTTGGGAACGTGAACCACATATTTCTCTACCTTTATTAGCCAAAGTTAATATTGGCACTCCACATATTGCTGGTTATTCTCTGGAAGGTAAAGCACGAGGTACAAGCCAAATTTTTGCTGCATTTAGCCAGTTTTTAGGTCAGGTGCAGCAAATAAAACTAGCTGATTTATTGACTATTGCAGAGTTTAATGAAATTACCTTTATCGGTGAATTAACCCAGGCGAGTTTAAAACGTTTAGTGCATTTAGTTTATGATGTTCGTCGTGATGATGCACCATTAAAAAAAATTGCTCACCTTAACAGCAAGTTTGATCATTTGCGTAAAAATTATCCAGAACGTCGTGAATGGTCATCTATTATAGTGAGTTGTGATAATAGTAATGTTGCTAACACACTAAAAAAATTAGGTTTTAATATCAAATTAATTTAATTAAAAATGCTAATAAGATTTGAGAAAACTAAGACAATAAAATCTTAGAATATTGCACACTATTATTAGTAGGTGTCCCGTTGCCTATGCTTGGCATGAGAAGCCATATTGAGTTTATTTGTTTTGTCCACAGATCATTATATAGATCTGTGTCGGATGGCCTTATTCATGGGAATAAGGTTACTTAAAGATATAGTTGAATGGAAAATATTATGATGATGTTCTATTGTCAGCAAACTACAACAGCTAAAATTAGATATATTCTTCAGGCAAGGAAAGAATAACATGTATTTATTTTGGCTAAGTGTATTATGGAAAAAACTTACTTTTGCTAAATTCTAACAACGAGATGATGTCGATGATCATAGACATATTGCTCATCGTATGCCGTATGCCAATGATGTGCTGTTTCCTAATTGGTAAACAGTAGTCGTCTTTATGTATGTGAAAAACGTTTTTTTTTCTCTCAATGAGCTGCTGGCAGGGATATACATAGGAATTCATAATGAACCAAGTTTTTATATCTCGATCTAGCCTGGATGATCGCTGTTTTTATACACTCTAGGAGTGCAGAATTGTTGTAAAATGAATGGAAAAGGAAAGGAAGTGCAAGTCCAAAAACTGAAGTATAAATTGTTTAAAAGCCAAAAGATACGAGCTTGCTTATTTGTAGGTAGATGTAAAATATCTTCAATAAATACAAAGTAAAATTCCATAACGTTATTTTTTCTTAACTATACATCTCGCAACTCGAACTTGATGGCTTTTTGATCAACTTTTACACTGACAAGGAGATCGCTGCCAATGATCAACTTTTCTTACGTAATATTAACCGAGCATCTTTCATTGATATCCATAAGATACTTATAGAGAATGGGCAAAGAATTTATAGAGCCCATTTATGGCCTGTAAAAATATTTAAACAGCGGAAAACATATGAATTTGTCTTTTTGTGTATATAGCTTAGTATAAAACTTCGACGCAGCCGACGCTAAAGCATCCTAAAACGAATTGGATGATCGATCGGTTTAATAGGCAAATAGTAGGATGTGCTATAAAGCCATCATTTCAATTCTGGTTAAGAGCTGCAGATTACTCTGCAGCGATATATTTAGCTGTGCAATAAATAATTACAAAATCAGTATTGTATAGTAAAACTTAATTGTAATCTATAAAAGATTACTTTCAAATTAAGCTTGAATTATTCAAAAAAAACATACTATCTATCCTGGATAGTGATAGATAAATTTAATTTATTTGCTACTATTAAGTGATGATGAAGTTCTCTCTCTGCTGCATCAAGAGAGAGAGTTTAGTTGATCAAATGCATAAAATTTTACTAAATGATAGTTTATCCATTATTGTCAATTATTTGCAAGCAGAGGTTTTTTTATGATTATGCACGGCTGGTTGATTTAAAAAATCAACCTCCAATGTTGGTCGTCAAAAATGACTGACAAGAAATTGCTCAATTTATAATGCTATTCAGCAAGTTTACTAAGATAATTTTTTGACTCAAGTAATAAGATACTTCAGGTAGTGATCGATTAAGTATTGCTTGCAGGTGTAATAATTATGGTGTAGCTGAGATATTATAGTTTTTGTCGGTTAACAAATAATACCCAATTTGGCGGTGCTTGAATCTTGACAGCAATTGCGGAGTTGATCACATTACTGCAGAAATAATATTATTAAGCTTAGAGAAGTAAGATTTTTCCTCACACCACTTTGTCTATGACTAAAATTGCTTTAGGGATTGAGTATAATGGTACTCATTATTATGGTTGGCAGCGTCAACAACAGGTAAAAAGTATTCAAGCTTGTTTGGAGTTGGCGCTATCAAAAGTTGCAAATGAGTATATTCATGTTTATTGCGCCGGACGTACGGATGCAGGTGTACATGCTACTGGCCAGGTGATCCATTTTAAAACATCGGTAATACGTAAAGACTCAGCCTGGACGATGGGAGTTAATAGTTATTTACCATCTGATATTGTAGTACAGTGGTGCAAAATTGTTGAGCAGGATTTTCATGCTCGTTTTTGCGCCACTGCGCGTCGATATTGTTATATCATTTTTAATCATAGATTTCGACCTGCGATATTAGCCAAAGGCGTGACGCACTATCATGCGCCATTAGATGCACAAAAAATGTATCTTGCCGCTCAAGTACTGATTGGTGAGCAGGATTTTACTTCATTTAGAGCTATTCAGTGTCAATCTAAATCGCCTTGTCGTAATATAAAGCATCTTCATGTTAACCGTTATGGTGATTATATTGTTGTCGATATTAAAGCTAATGCTTTTGTTCATCATATGGTACGCAATATTGTTGGTAGTTTGGTTGCGATAGGGTGTGGTGATCAGGATATTAATTGGATAGCAGAGCTTTTAGCATTGAAAGATAGAACAAAAGCAGCAGCAACTGCAAAAGCAGAAGGGCTCTATTTAGTTTCTGTAGATTATCCAGCTAAGTATAAATTACCTAAACCGACTTTAGGAGGACTTTTCTTACCAAAATAATGAATTTAACTTTGCGTTTAATTAAAGAATACTGAAGCAGTTGTCAACCATGGATTTTATGGAATTTATTGCTTTTATTATTGATTGTATTATACGCATAGATTTTTACTTATCCAACTTGCTTAGCAAGTAAGTTGGCTATATGTCATTCTATTTTTGATAGAACTTTATAAAACTGGATTAATTGTTAGGTCTTTTTTAGATGGTTGTGACTAACTATTATTTGTTGTTTCCGAAGCATTAACAGCATTGGAGCAAATGATCTTAATGTTTATTTAAAGAGATATTACTAGTTATCATTGAAATTATTGGTGATGCGACTAATTATGATATTGGTCCATTATTAGACGAGCTTCTATTTTATGAATCCAAATTTAAAAATTTACTTCGAGATATAGGTGGTTATTTATAAAAACCATTAAGTTTATAATAAAAACACTGTGGTGGTAAAGCGATTATTTAGCTAGATTTATGCCTATTATTAGAACGTTAGCTCCATTTATCGCATGGATATGGAAAATGTTGTATCCACATTAAATTATACTTATTTCTGATGTATGGATTTTTAAGATGATTGCTGCCATCCTAATTGATTTTATGAATGATTTCAACAATATAGAAATGATATGCCATGAAAAGTCTACTCTATAGGATGTGGTGGTTGGTATCACAGAAACAAGATATTACTTGTTATCTCTTGTATGAACTCATCATTAAGGAATGACTGCTATACACCAAGCTGATATGCCACTGTAATCATTTTGGGCTGAGCTCTAAGTCATCCTAACGCTGCTTTCATGATAGCTGTTGTTCCATGTATGCCAGTCCGTAGTCTATAACGGTTATTTACCATAGCGAGGCAAATAACATGATATTGACAATGTTGAGATTAAAGTGCATAAGATTAGAGATTGCAGCACCAACGAAACATGCTTCAACACCTACTTACTCCAACTTATCTGAATTCAAAGTATGAAAAAATGTAGAAAAGTTGATAACATGCTTGTCCTTCAATAGATTTACAGCGATGATTTTTACTAACCTCTGTTCTTTTTTATGGAACTTCTCGCTGAAAAGCACGTGCTTTCTCTGCTAGTACAATTAGAAGCTAAAACAGCAATGCAATTGGTTGAAGAGAACATGAAAATGGTAGCTGCGTAATTTAAGTGATACTCGCTATGTTTATTTCTTGCTGATAGCATATAGACTCTTATCAGTCAGGCAAGATAATCACCATTGCATGGTAATTATTGTAGGCATTACTGAGCATGGACGTAATGAGATCGTTTTGCTCGAATATGCTTATCGAGAGTCAGAAGCGAACTTAGTTGAACTTGTTAATATTTTGCGAGCTGGCGCATGCCTTAACAGTATCTCCTTGACTTGCTGCGGAGGCAAATGGTGTTGCCATTTGTTTTTGGAATACAACGGCAAAGATATTCCTGAACGGATACGCAGCATCAATGCTGTTAGGTATAAAAAACAGATAATATGCTTGCTTCATTTCTCAAAATGCATGTTCACTAAAAATTAAGGATGAGAGCTGCAATGAGTCTGCCTAGAATAGAAAACAGTGATGCCAATTAAACCCAAAGATCTTGATCTTTTATTAGCAAGATTTTCAGCAAAGGTATAATTCCGCAGCGATGAAAAAGCTGAAGAAAGATCTAGAAGAAGCACTGGCATTCTACGATTTCTCGTCAGTGCACTCTAGACATCACAATAACAAGAAAGAATTCAATTGAATCAGCTTTTTCAAGGCACTCAAGCTACAGAAGCATATATATAAAGAACTATGGTTCAAAAAAAAACCATTTCAATGGTATTTAAACTGCTCCACTTTGCTAAGAAAAGTTAGACCAGCCTAATGAGAATTGACTTGTTTGAACTATCCAGGTCTTGTGATGGCAAACTCAGTGCAGTTTAATAATGTTAATAATAATGAAGAACAGATTCAGGTAGCATATTACTGTAAAGTAACTTAACCGCGCCATATACCAAATTTATTAATAACTTTTAGCATTTAATTATTTTTTATAATGTAGTCATGGCTTTAATATAGGTTCTATTATTTATTTATGTTGGTTATTTTTTTGGTGATTTATTAATTGTTCAGTAGAATTTAAAATTATTAATTATAGCAATTATTTTAATTTCTAATCTGCCATTAGAGGTATTATATTGAAATTTTGGATATCACTGATCATTAATAAAAGAAAAACAGTTTATTAAAATTAAAAAATAGATGCTTTATTAGCATGTTTGATCAGTTTTTATCTACTATGCTTTGTCATTATGGTTTAATGATTAACATAATAATGAGACTGAAATGTAATTTCAGACAGAAAGGTCTATTAATGAGCTGGATTGAAAAGATTCTTAATAAAAGCAATATTAGCCAAACTCGCAAAGCAAATATTCCTGAAGGAGTTTGGACAAAATGTGATAGCTGCAGGCAAGTGCTCTATCGTGCTGAATTAGAAAGTAATTTATCTGTATGTCCAAAATGTGATTATCATATGCGTATTACAGCCAGGCAACGTTTGGCCTCTTTTCTTGATGAAGCAACCACAGCTGAATTAGGTGCTGAATTAGAACCTAAAGATATTTTAAAATTTCGCGATTCAAAGAAATATAAAGATCGCATATCAGCAGCACAGAAAGCGACACATGAAAAAGATGCTTTAATCGTGATGAAAGGCACACTTAAAAATATGTTGGTCATTGTAGCTGCTTTTGAATTTTCTTTTATGGGGGGCTCAATGGCTTCTGTTGTTGGTGCGCGTTTTGTGCGTGCGGTTGAACAAGCACTGGAAGATAATTGTCCGTTAGTTTGTTTTTCTGCTAGTGGTGGTGCTCGCATGCAAGAAGCATTGATCTCGTTGATGCAAATGGCAAAAACCAGTGCTGCACTAGCAAAAATGCAGGAACGAAGGCTTCCTTATATCTCAGTACTTACCGATCCAACCATGGGTGGTGTATCAGCAAGTTTAGCCATGCTAGGAGATATTAATGTTGCAGAGCCTAAAGCACTAATTGGGTTTGCTGGCCCACGGGTTATCGAGCAAACTGTACGTGAAAAATTACCACCAGGTTTTCAACGAAGTGAATTCCTGATTGAAAAAGGGGCAATTGATATGATTGTCAGGCGCCCTGAAATGCGAGATAAATTATCTGAAATACTGGCTATACTTACTCATCAAACCGTTCAAGACACAAGTCAAATTGATGTTATTAGTTTAGGTGATGATGATCTGGAGCCAAATTGTTATGAGAAACTCGAAATTAACAACAAACTTAATAAAAAACAAGAAGATAGCTGAATCATGGGTGATTCCTGATATAAGCTCTTCTCTAGATGCCTGGTTAACTTATATAATCAATCAGCATAACAAAATTATCGATATGGGGATTGAGCGGGTTGGTCTCGTTGCTAGACAATTGGAACTTTTATCTCCTGCTGTGAAAGTGGTTACTGTTGCAGGAACAAATGGTAAAGGAAGCACCTGTCATACATTGGAATCTATTTTAATTGAAGCTGGATTAAATGTCGGTGTTTATAGTTCACCTCACCTATTAGATTATACTGAGCGTGTTAGGATCCAAGGCAAGACGTTACCTGAAGCAGAATTTTGTCGAGTTTTTACGGATATTGAATCTAAGCGTGGTGCAACTACTCTGACCTATTTTGAATATGGCACCTTAGCTGCTTTACAGTTATTTAAACAATCTAAACTTGATATCGCTATTTTAGAAGTCGGTTTGGGTGGACGATTAGATGCAACCAATATCATCGATGCAGATATTGCTGCCATCACTAGTATTGCATTAGATCATATTGACTTGCTTGGTGGTGATCGTGACCAAATTGGCTATGAAAAGGCAGGTATTTTTCGTTCAGGTTGCTATGCGGTTGTTGGTGAACCGGATATCCCAAAGTCGGTTAATGATGTAGCTAAAACTATTGAGGCAAAGTTATTTTGTTGTGAAGTAGATTGGCACTTTGAACTACAAAATGATCATTGGCATTGGCAATCTCAGGATCACGATTTTAAAAAGTTACCTTTGCCAAATGTCCCATTACCCAATGCTGCAACAGCATTAGCAATTATTGATTGTTTAATCAAACAATCTGATATCATTAGCCAATGCATATCATTGCAAGCTATTCAGCAGGGATTGATTAAGTCAAAATTACCAGGCCGTTTTCAAATTATTGACGAGCAACCTTGTGTAATTTTAGATGTTGCGCATAATCCCCATGCAGCGGCTTATTTAGCCGATAGAGTGGCTCGCTTGCCAAGACAAAAAAATACTAAAGTTTACGCTCTGATAGCTATGCTAGCTGATAAAGATATAAAAAGTACTTTATCTTATCTGGCTCCGCAAGTTGATAAATGGTATTTGGCTTCTTTAAGTGTTATACGTGGTGCTGATGCAAGGCAATTAGCACAGTATGTTGAATCGCCATATCAATTTCCTAGTGTTAGAGATGCCTGGTTGCAGGTTATAGCCGATGCTAACAAACAGGATATCGTGCTGGTTTGTGGATCATTTCATACTGTTGCTGAGGTTATGGAATTGAAGATAAAATAGGAAAGCTTAAATGGATAGTAAGTTTCAAAACTGTTTAGTAGGAACAGTTGTTATTGTTATAGTTGGTGTTATTGTATTAACCGATATTATTGGTTGTTAATATGTATCATATTACAGAAGACAGTATATTATATTGAATAATTTAGGTTTAACTTTGAATTAATCTTCCATATTAAGACCACAAAATGGTTTTTTATTACACAATAGACTGATTAGTAGTAATTCCAGATCGTGCAGTCAAACATATTCATGCATACTGATCTCAAGTTCTTCATCAGAAGAACTAAACTGATGGCTTTTTTGTAGCACTTCTTATTATGTGCCTATTAAATTTCTTAACCCATGCTATTTATTTTAGAATATCTCTCCTCTGTGAGCTAAGTTGGTGTTTTATACCAAGCCTTGTATACAAATTGTTAAATTTATATTTTTTGATAGCTGAATGTTTTCAAAGACTAAAAAAGTTGTATGTAAATTATTTGGATGTATACTAGCAAATCTGGTGTATGATTAGATACTTTAAAGCATATCTGATACTTCGTGAATAAGATCTGAATCTTTAAATTTCATGTTATTTAGCACACAACTATGGTAAAGCAGGTCAATATCTCTTTACTAGGCTCCAGCTTATTTTATCGCTGCAGGATACTTTGCTGAAAACCTTGCCAAAAAAACATCAATGGCTTTATTATTGGTGCTATCTCGGAGCTCTTCTGCTAGGCATAAAACCTTCTGTAGCTCAGCTTTAGCTTTCAGTTGCATGTTTTTGAAGCGTAAACTCAGAATATTAATTGTTTTATGTACTCAATAGCGTTTGAGCTGCGCCTCTCATGGAATATCTTTGTCATTATATTCTAAAAATCAATGGTATAGTCATCTCCACTAGCAAGCCTTCTAGATACTCTTAAGCCACGCTGTTAGTAGACCATTAAGAAGTTTGCTCTAGTTTGTTTTTAACTTTTGATAACTATGTTTTACTCCAACTAGCTCCTTACTTCCATGATTCAGTAACATCGATAATGATACCAGCATAAAAAGGCGATAATCTTGTCTAAGGAGGCAGTATATATACAATGGGCCCAGAAATAAATGTGGCGCATATGGTTTTAATCATGCAGGCAGCATTGTCAATGCTTTTTCTAAGCCATTGCTGTTTCAATTTGCTGATTGTGCCTTTGTAAAGAGATTATCTGTTTTTCACCGAGAAAAAGCAAACTGAGCTTCGTGAAAATCACATGTAGAGATTTGATACGATGCTTCGCAGTTACAGGATAATAGTAACAACTTTTCGACTTTTTTTATAAGCTTTAGATAAGGCTGTAGTAATAAGTTGTTGACGTATATTCTATTGCCGCTGATTCGGATATCCAACTTGATCTTATTTATTTTAATCTTAACATCGTCAATACTACAGTCATTCTGTATAGTTCGCTCTAGTAAATAAGCATTATGGACGACTGCATGGGAGTCAGTCGAGAAGGTGGCGTGTTCAGCATGTTGTAGCAAAATAAGTTTTGAGCTAAGCGCTTAACAGCGCTTGTGCCTATCAGTTATCTGGCACCATTATGTATGAATTGATCTAATGGATCATAGATAATATCTGATTTTATGGATACATGTATGGTAGATTTTTCTGATATCTCATTTCTATAATATTAAAATTATTCATGAAATCAATAAATAAGGATGTTGTTGTATCTACAAAACACATACATTAGAAATAAACATAACTTAATTCTTTGCCATTGTCTGTGAGTATTCGATGGATAGTGCTGGGATTTGGATATGCTATCTTAAAATCACGTAAGAAGAGTCTAGTATTGTCCTCGATCTTGTCTTTAATAAATACAGATAAAAACACATCAAGTAGCTCAACCTATACATACCAATAAAAAGATAATATCGTAAAGTTTTATTTGATAATTTTGGAAGAAAATTTTTGATTTAAGTGAAAGAAATAATCAAGTTCGTAGATTTTAAACGTTTTATTCTTCTATTTCTTGGATTCTAATCCTACCTCTCATTTCACGCAAATTCTTCTTACAACCTTTCCCTGCGTAAACATAGATCCATGCCATATTGAGATACGACTTGGTTCAGGAATTTGCATGCTACTAACCAGCAGATCAGCGCTAGAGAGAGAAAAATATTTTTTCTAGGAAAATGAATGCGCATTACTAAGAGAGCAAAACAATCATCGATAAAAAAATAGGAATATAGGTGCTGATCTACCAGGATATATTGGAAATGTTCTTACTTTTATTATAAGGGAATTTTTAACCATATTTATATTTCAATTGTTATGCTTTTAAATAAATTTCTCTAGGCTATATAAATTCAGTAATAAAGTGACCATATAGCATAGAATCTATTTACATATTTTTTTAATCTGCTGATATAGCTGTTCATATTTCGAATGTGGAATTTCTTACCAATAGATCTCTGATCATGCAACTTCATTAAGCAATGATAACTAATTTTATACTTCTTAGAAAAGGTTTCATATGAATTTAGCTTCATCTAAGAAAATGATGGACTCTTTATCAATGATCGGCTTAAGAAAACGGCTAATATAATCTGCATTAATATCTTCAAGAATATCAATCGCTTACATGGAATATTCATCTTAGGCGATTAAGATCGAAATTCGTTTTTTCCTTTTATCTGCCTTCTTTCGAGAGTTTTTTTGCCTTTACTATCTTGGAGATATTAAGGCTTCTATTTAACGTATTCATGAAAAATATTTTGTCTACTACAACAGAATACCACTTACTTGAATTTAAATTCGCTCTTGCCTATGAAGGAAGGAAGCAGTGAGGCCATCTGAACGCTGTTTTCAAATTAATGCCAGTTTGTTTTGATAACTTCAGTAAAGTCAAGTTATTCAAAATTCTATAGCAAATCACTAAACTATTTATTTTTATGATGTGATTTTCCAATAAGAAACTTCCAGTAAGATTATTAAATATTTTTTGTAATCAGGGATTTTGCAACGATATCGTTGTAACTATAATGAATGTATTCAGAGGACAACATGTTTACTGTAATAAATATTGTAAGGATAAAGTGAAATGAGTTGCTTCAATGCATGAATCTACATTATACAACAGATTGTTATCGAGCTAACTAATGAGATTTAGCTTCATGTTGGCAGGAGTCAGGAAAGAATTTCTTTGACCTATATGATTGTTTACTTTTTTATGGCATTACTATGTGGTAAAATTCTTTATAACAGCAGAATGGATTTCTAGCACACCCTTTGCCTTGCCAACATAGTCGATCATCAACATTATCTTGTTTTTGACATTTAGCATCTGTAAGTTTTTATATGCCATAACGTTTTGTTAAAATAGATGCTAGTTCTTTTTTGTCCTAAAGAGCAGCTATAATTTTAAGTGTTGTAGTTACATGATAATAGATCCTTATTATCATGATATTTTTTCTCAACTATATTAATTAGTAGCCATTTTCCATAAATATAGCTTTGGTGGGCGCGGTAATACAGGAGCTATATAATAATCAGAAATCAAACAAATAAAAATATAATAAGACTGAATTTTTAGCGATTTATTTTGTACCTAATAAACCAGCGATAAATATGAAATTGAATATATTACGGCAATTAATTATAATTACTTGCGAGACTTCAGCAAAAAGAGTTTCCGAAACTATGATTTCTGAGCTCACTTCTGATTTAAAGGCTAAATTAGCAGATAGTCTTTCCCATCAACAAACAAAGTTAAAAAACCGCCTTACTGCAAGAATAGGCTGCTAAATCAAATCAGAAAACTTAAGTACCATAGGAACTGGTTTATGTTATTAAATTAGATGTACTGAAAAATTTAGGAAAAGTGTAAAAGATTGTATTGATATATTATGTTGATTTAGCTATTAAGCTATGCCATAGCTATCATTAACTTAATGATCAAATTTACTTAAATTTTTATTGGTGTCTAAATTTTTCTAGAGAAGAATTACAGTACAGATTTGTTTAACTTGAAAAATTAACCTGTTTACAGAGTTAAAATACGCAGTTACGCAGTTATAATCATAATAATGGGGATATGCTAACAAATAAAATATTTTAATATAAAAAATTATATAAATTATTCATGCGGTAATAAAAATTACCTTTTGGCTGCAATTTATTGCTACTTTTCAAAAAATATTTAACACAAACGTTTTCTTTTTCTGCTCAAATGCGTTGGACCATGCTAAAAGTTTAATTTTTTGGATTAAAATTATGCTTTGGATTGATTATGCTATTATTGCTATAATTTGTTTTTCTGCCTTGGTTAGTTTAATTCGTGGTTTAGTACGAGAAGCTTTCTCACTGATTGCTTGGGGATGTGCTTTTTTTGTTGCTGCCAAATTTTATCCTTATTTGGCAATTTATCTAACTAGTTTTAATGACACCATGATTAAAAATATTATTGCAATTGCGATTTTATTTATCACAACTTTAATTGTCGGTGCTATAATCAATTATATGATCAACTCATTAGTTGAAAGAACGGGATTATCGAGTACTGATCGTGTATTAGGGCTATGTTTTGGTATATTACGTGGTATATTAATTGTGTCGGCAATTCTGTTCTTTCTGGATACTTTTACATCCTTGCCAAAAAGTGAAGATTGGCAACGTTCTGAATTAATACCTAAATTTGGTTATATTATTAGATATTTCTTTGATTATATAAAAAATATGTCAAGTTTTTTACCTAAAATTATTTCCATTGATTGATGAGAAAAAATTATATGTGCGCTATTATCGATATTGTTGTGGCTTCACACTAGTTTAATCAATCAAATTATGAAGCACCAACACTGCTTTAACATCGCGTTATCTAATGGGATGCTGCAGATATTATTTAAATTGATGAAAAAACAATTTTACTTATGCAAATCGACTAATTTAGTAAAAGATGTGTTTGCTGTTCGTGGTTTGGGCTATATGCTGGTGGGTTTGCGAAGAAAATAGGAATTGGCCATGTGCATTATTATCTAACAGCTTATGGTGTGGCTCTAGCTGCTTTAAAGTGCAACCTTTTTTATGCTAATTACTATTTTGCTATTACATTGACTTATAATGATAATTATATCAATGCACCGGAATTAAAGAACGCTATTTATTATAAAACTACTCGTCGTTTGTAAATATTTCTTGTAATTCAGAAATTTTGCTTAATGTCTTTACTCCATGAACTGGATAAATTCGATTATTTTCTACTTATTTCAGAAAAAGTATTTACCGTTATTGTTGCAATGTATAATAATAGTTAGTGGCTCTTATGCTTCTTTATGCAATAATTATTTGTGATTATTTCATAATTAATTTGATATTAGGCATCTGCTGCTTGGCAAGCCTATCTTATAGGAAGGTAAAAATTAGCACATGATGGATACCTTTAAAAGTATAGCTTTAAATATTCTTTGTTTTCAGTTCTTGAGTGATGATGCTATTTGTAAAGCAATTTATTTGTACTAAACAAAAGGAACTTTTTTTTATGTCAATCTCCAGAAAATTCATAATTGATACCTTGCTATTTGAGCTTCTCTAATTCATAGAGGCTGTATTTCTTTATAAATAAAATACCGATTAATAAGGAATGTTTGCTAATGTTGTAAACATTAGGTGCTAAAATTGACAATAAGTAGCATGATTTAGATATTTATCTACTGATTCCTTATTTCTGAAATTATCGATGCTAGATAATAGCTAGCACTTAAATAGCTTATATATTCGCTAAGCTTTATCAGTTAATTTTTTATTAAAAATCCTTATGTATAACGGACTTTTATTCTGCTGGAGAAGGTGGAGTGGCAGTAAGAAAGATCTAAGTTGGTCTGTCGAAAACTAAATATCAATTGTGCTGAATTTCGTAGTAAAAATGGTTTATTAGTTGATGACTCTTTCATTCTGAGTTTTGAATAACCAACAACTTCAAGACAAATTGTTAAGTTAGTACATGAAGTATAGACTTATTGCCAAATCTGGTGTATGGCAGTCACAGTTATGGTACGTTACACTCTGGTACTTCGTAATCTGTTCTCTATCATTAAATTGGATATTTTTACCTCAAAGATTATTAGATTAAATGCACTTTTATACCCGGTTCTAGGTTTTCTGAGCATATAGAACTACCTGAAACAACATTGAAAGAATTATTTTTCTCAAACCAGAGGTTTGAGTGCCTTGGCTTCGCAAGTTCACTGTCGTAAAAGCTGATTAAATTGGATTCCTCATTTTTATTGAGGCAAAGTATGTTGATAGGAAGTTGTAGAATGCCAGAAGGTTTTATCAATTTTTATCCAGGTTTTCATTGCATTTATGATGATATTTCTCTGAAAACATTGCCAACAAAATATCAATGGCGTTATTAGCGCTATTGCTGCTCTCTGGTTATCTAGAGATCTCCAGTAGATCTAAACCTTAACTTTTAATTTCATGCCTTTATGTGAGTGAAAGCACCACATTAGCTATCTTGTATATTAAACCAAACAGCATTTATACTGCATGTCATGGAATATCTTTGCAAATTGCATTGCAAAAATTAAGGTAAGCACGCACACAGTAGTTTACGTAACAAGCCTGGAAGATAGAGTTAAGCTACGCCGTTAGCAGTATAAGATTGAGAAATTATGCTAAGTTTGCTCCTGACTCTAGATAACCATTTTCGACCACAACTACTTTCTTGCGTACATGCTTAGTGACATCAATGTGAGACCAGTAGGAAAAGTCGATAATATTGCTTGAGAGAACTATATATGTCATCAACACAGAAATAAACATAGCAAATATCATTTAAATCTTACATGCACAATTGCTATCCATCTTCAAGGCATTCCTATTTTAATTTGTTTGTAATTGCTGTAGAGAGACCATCTATTTTTTACTGAAAAGCGCCACAGGAAGGTTTCATGAAAATCAACTATTGGAAAATGATGATAGAGCTCGTAATGCATACAGAGCCATAGCACTAACTCTTCAACATTTTTTGATGCGCTTCATATAATGTGTTAGTACCAGTTATTGAAGCATATTTCGTTGCCCCTGTAATCCATGACATTAGGGATTTTAATCCAAACATCATCAATAAACAGTATAGTCTGTATATGCCTTGCTCTAGAAAATAAGCGTTATGTATGAGACGTTGCGATGAGACGTCAGTCGACAAGGAAGAATTCAGCATGTTGTTAAAGTATTGGCTTTGACCACTCAGATTCAACTACGGTAGCTATTAGCTGAATAGCACCATTGCGGATGAGTTAATGTGGGAAATCACAGATAATATCTAGTTTTCGGATATCTGTGTGGTATACTTTTTTATGTAAAATTATCTCTCTGTTATTGAAATAATTTATGAAATCAATTAGTAGAGGATATCTTTCTTTCTCCGAAACCTAATACACTAGAAATAAGTATAACTTAAGCAGTGGCAAAAATGTCTATTTTGCTTCTGCATTAGACAAAGTTCGTTTTTCGAATGTTTATGATATTGATATTCTGTTTTCTAATGAATTGATTGCCAATGTGTATAAAAAATGGATGAAATTTATCAACTTATTTTCTGCAGATGATTTAATTGCCGCAATTATAGAGGAAATTTCTGATATCATTACTTTAAAATGTTCTCTTTTAATGTGTTTTATGTCACAAAGGATATCAATCTGGATTATCTGGACTATCTGGATTATATACGCAAAGATAATCAGTTAAAAGACCATAATGGAATTGAAAATTTGGAATTTTACAACGAAGGCTAAATTTTTGTTATCGTTTAAATTAAATTAGACTTTATCGGATATCGTTAAGCTTATAATACTAAAGTCTATTTCATCGTTATTTTTTGAGCAAAATGATGCAGAGAATAATTATCGGATTGACAGGCGCAAGTGGTGCAATTTATGGTATTCGTTTACTTGAGGTTTTACGCTCTGTTGCTGATGTTGAAACACATTTAATTGTTAGCTCAGCAGCTAAGCAAACTATAACTCTGGAAAGTATTTATAGTCTAACTGATATTCAAGAAATGGCAGATGTTGTTTATGAAGATAGAGACATTGATGCGGCAATTTCTTCTGGTTCATTTATTACATCTGGTATGATTGTTATGCCGTGTTCAATAAAAACGTTATCTGGTATTGCAAATAGTTACAATGATACATTAATTACGCGAGCGGCTGATGTGGTTTTAAAAGAGAAACGTAAATTAATTCTTGGTGTCAGGGAAACACCTTTACATTTGGGTCATTTAAGATTAATAATGAACGTTATAGAGATTGGCGCGATAATTTTTCCACCCATACCTGCCTTTTATTATCAGCCAGAAACCGTACAGGATATTGTCGATCAAACTATCAATCGAATATTAGATCAATATGGTATTAGCTTACCGAAAACTTTATTTACTCGTTGGCAAGGTGCCAAGTAATTACTTATTGCGATGTAAATTAATAGTAATGTCTCAAGTGATTGTTTTAATTCAACATAGTGAAATATTAATTCAAGTTATTGCAAATACTTTGGAATGGTTTTTGTTGCTATCTAACATTAATGAGCAGTTTCCTCCATAATCAATTTAATAATAAATTCTTGAGTTATATTAATACACCAGAAATGATGATAATGCTTATAGCATCTAGCATAAAAGGTGATGGCAAGAATTATTTGATGATAACATACCTCATCATCATCAGGCAGATAGATAGCTTCATGATTTTCTTTAATTAACAGTCTGTGATACTCCTTATCAAGATAAATACTAAAAATGTTATTAAGATGATTATCTTAATCTTTTTTAATATTTAGATCATGCTCTTAAAAAAGTAATTTACCACATTGAGCTCGATGGCGTAAAAAATGATCAATAAGCACGATTGCCATCATCGCTTCTGCTATCGGTACAGCTCGGATACCAACAGATGGATCATGCCGTCCTTTTGTTACTACTTCTACAACATCACCTTGTCGATTAATCGTTTTACCTGGTATGTTAATACTCGAAGTTGCCTTTAATGCTAAATTGGCAATAATTGGTTGGCTACTACTTATGCCGCCTAATATGCCACCAGAATGATTACTGATAAATCCATCACTGGTTATTTCATCACGATTTTCATTCCCTTTTAATGTTACAACCTTAAAACCATCACCAATTTCAACACCTTTAACCGCATTAATACTCATCATTGCATGGGCAATATCTGCATCCAATCGATCGAAAACAGGTTCGCCTAATCCGGCTGGTACATGTTCTGCAATAACTGTTACTTTAGCCCCAATAGAATTGCCTGTTTTTTTCAATGAACGCAATAAATCATCTATTGCTTCCAATTTTGTTGCATCAGGACAAAAGAAAGGATTCTTTTCAACTAAATCCCAATCTTTTAGTTCACAATAAATATCTCCCATTTGACTTAAGCAAGCTCTAATAATTATACCTAGTGTTTCTTTCAAATATTTTTTTGCTATAGCACCAGCAGCAACACGCATTGCCGTTTCACGTGCTGAAGATCGCCCACCACCACGGTAATCACGTAAACCATATTTTTGTTGGTAGGTATAATCTGCATGTCCAGGACGAAAAATATCCTTGATTTCAGTATAATCCTGCGACCGTTGATCTTGATTTTCAATCAATAAACCAATAGATGTTCCTGTCGTTATGCCATTAAAAACTCCGGATAAAATTTTAATCTGATCAGGTTCACATCGTTGAGTCCTATAATAAGAAGTGCCAGTCCGACGACGATCTAAGTCTGGTTGTAGATCTTTTTCTGACAATGTCATACCAGGTGGAATGCCATCAACAATACATCCTAACGCTAAACCATGCGATTCACCAAATGTAGTAACACGAAAAAGCTGTCCAATTGAATTTCCTGCCATTTCATTTATTTCCATTTTTCTCATTCATCATAAATAATTAATGAATAAATTATTTAATTGCATTATTAAAAAATATAATTACAGTTAATAGACAAAAAAATTAAATTTTTTTTGATATTCAATAAGTTGTTTTTCGTTATCATTAACACCCCAATCGCTATCATCTGCGAACTTCAACTAAGTAAAAGCAATATCCGCATATTTATTAATAAGATGTAACATATTATTGCTGACTTCTCAAATATGGCCACACATTATTCTACGTTAGGAGAATTGTTGTTGGCATTGGCTTTATAATTCCGTTTGATAAGTTTAAAGCATCAGAACATGCTGAAAGCGATAATTTAAGATCTACTGGATTCTTGCAGCTAGCAAATCAGATATATCTTCAGCATCAATATCCACATATGGTGTGGAGGTTAAATAAGGATATGTTAGCAAAGTTTGTTGGTAAAAATCCATTTTTACTGTATATAAAGGATTCTTATACAAGAATTACCATGAAAAAGTAAACAATCACACAGATCAAAGATATTCTTTCTTTATTTCCGCAAACATAAAGCTAAAAGTCATTAGTTAGTTTGGTAACAATCTGTTGGATGATATCGATTTATACATTAAAGCAATTTATTTCACTTTATCTTGCCTATATTGTCATAGTGAAGATATTATCCATTATAGGTATTCATTATGATTACAAAGATATAGTTGCAAAATCTCCGATTGCAAGGAAACATTTAATAATCTTACTGAAAGTTCTATGGCAAAACTACATCACAAGGATAAATTGGTTGAGTTATCTGCGAGATGTATGTTTAATAGCTTGACTTTATGGAAGTTAATGCAACAAATAGACATTAATTTAAAAACAATGTTTAGATGGCGTCACTATTGCTATTTATTTGTTTCAGCGTCGATTGGCAATATAAAAATATATTAAGTGGTATTATTGAAGTCAATGAAACGTTTTTCTATGAATCTTGTAAATTAAGCGTTATATCCAATATAGGAAAGGCAGAAATCACTGGAGAGAATGAGATAAATGAACTAAAAAATCACAGTCTTAATCGCCAGAGATTGACAGTGTCATGTGAGCCATGAAACTCTTAAAGAGTTTAAGAGAAAGTCTGTTAGTTGTTTTTTTAAATGTGTGATCATTTGATAAAAAGTGTATCTTTTTTGCTTCCTGATGGAGATAAAATAGTATGAAAGCTTTATAAGCTAGCATAAAATTAGTCATTATTGCCTAATAAGGTTAGATAATTAGATAATAAGACAGTTATTGGTAATAAATTTCATATTCAAAAATGTGAACGGTTATATCATCTAATTAAAAGCATGGCTAAGTAGCCTCCATCGTGTATGGTTATTTTTTATTTAGCAAATTATTTGGTTATGAGAAAAGATTATTTAAAGCAATAATAATTGAAATACAGACGTGGCTACAAATTGCTTTGCGAGAAAAGTATCAACTTTTGTAAACATAAACCTGATGATCACAGCTGTATTCACTATAGCTTGCTGACGACACTTTTGCTGCTTAGGAAAAGCCATAGTTGTTTTTCTGCAAAAAACTTTTTATCTATTTCGACAATCTTATAGACTAGCAGTCTCTAGTACATAAATTCCTG
>JBHEQW010000087.1:0-10029 GCA_046530935.1 Arsenophonus sp. | reverse complement strand
GACAGAGCAAATCCAATCTATAGAACAAATTTCAATTTGTTTGTATATACAGTTTTCTAGTATACCAAAGAAAATTTCTAGCCTATCCGCTTATTTGGCATCAATATTAATACTAATATCGTAATAATATGCTTATGAGGTTAATGTTAGAAAAGGTATGGTAAAGCTCAGATATAACCAGCTCCTATTGCTATTGAGTTTGTCAATATCTTGTAGTGGCTTAGATAATTTTATCGAAATGCCTGAGGTGGAATAAATGCTTTCCTATGCAAAGTTTTACTAATTATATCAATCGCTTGTTTGTTGGTAAGCAACCATATAAGTATTATAATTTTCAGCAGTTATGGATGCTTAACTTAACTTATCATAATATTAGTTGTTTGGCCTATGACATTATATAGATCCTTATTGCACAGGCATATTCATGCCAAAATGATAGCCACTAAGTGTTGATAAAAAAATATCATGATGATTGGATTTTAGAGTTAGACAGCTACAACACATAAAATCACTTCTGCTCTTCAAGCAAGCAAAGAAACTGCGTATACTTTGCCTAAGCATTATAGCATATCCGAACTTAGCGTTACTAAATGGTAAAAACGAGATGATGTTGATAATCAGCCATGTTGGAAAAGGTTTTTGGAAAAATCTCTTATCCTATATGAATGATTTTTGTTATAGAGGTTGCCATAAAAAAGCAAACAGTCATACAGATCAAAGATACTCTTTCCTCACTTTCTGAAATATAAAGGTGCATCTTATTAGTTGGTTAGGCGATAATCTGTCTGATGATGTTTATTCATGCATTAAAGCAACTTATTCTATTTTATTCTACTAATATTGTTACAGTGAACATTTTATTTGTTGGTGGAGTATTCATTATGATTGCAGCGATATTGTTGTACAATTTTTAATTGTAGTAAAAGATTTAACAATCTTACTGAAAACTTATTTGCCGAAACCACATCATAGGGATAAAATGGTTTAGTTATATACGATGCATTTTGAATAACTTGTAACTTTACTGAAGTCAGCGAAACAAAGTGGCATTAATTTAAAAACATCGTTTATAATAGCATCACTACTTCCTTGTTTCATCGGCGAAAGCTAATATAAACTTACTAAGCGGGATGTTATTGAAGTTGACGAAAGATTTTTCTTAAATCCTTTATTAAATGGAAGCGTTATAATCCAACATAGTAAAACTAGAAAGCAAAACGCAGGAGATTAAGGAGATAAAAGGAAAGAACGAATCGCAGTCTTCATCGTCTGAGATCGAGAGGCTCATGTATGAGATGAGATTTTTCAAGAGTTTAATGGAAAGTATGTTCTCAATTTTATTGAGACGATCATCGATAAGAAGTCCATCTCTATTTCTCAGATGGAGTTAAAGAGCAAGAAAACTTTTCCAGTTAGCATGAAATTAGTCACAATCATTACCTAATAATATTGTATAATTAAAGAGTTTTTCTAAGAAATTCTACATTTAAACTGTGAACAGTTATCGCATTATATTACAAGGATGGCTGAAGTTAGGAATTATTAGCAAATCTGGTATATAATGGTCATGCTACGTCCGCTCTGATGTTTTGAGAATCTGTTCTATATCCTTAAATTAGAGTTTGTTTATAAACAGAATCAGCAGATTAACTCTTCTTAGCTGATTTAAGCTTTTCTGAGTAGACTGTAGCAACTTAAATAGCATTGAAATGATTGTTTTTTTAACCACAGTTCTTCTCGCGTTGGCCTAATAATATAACTCACTATTATAAAAACTGATTTTCAATCATATTCATTATTCTTATTGACGCCAAGTGCTCTCATCAGGAGATTCGTAGAATACCAGCAGTTATTTTTGATCTTTCTATATTTTTTTGATTGATGTATGTGGGAGAGTTCAATGAAAACATTGCCAATAAAACAGTAATGGTTTTATATTGGCGACGAGAGTTATGCCAATTTTTGGTGCATGAGGTTTCAGAGATGATATGAGATGAAAAGTCTACTACATCACATGTATTCGCAAAACAAGATATTATATGTGATCCTTTGTATGAGCTCACAAGTAGTAATGGTGTGCCAGGCAGCTGATATACACTGTCGTTTAAGCTGAGCTAGAAGCCATGTTAGCAACAACATTCTAAAAATGCCTCCTTTCGATGTAGGTCAATGTGCCGTTCGTACATAACGCTTATTTACCACAGCGAACAATACAGGCTAGGTATTTGGTGATCTTGAAATTAAAGTGATGATGTGATAAGCATAACCTTCAAAACACTAACTAATAATTGAGATAGTAATAAAAGCTCATTGTAATTAAAACTTTTCTTACTTAAAGGATATTTATTTTTCCTCTAAAACCATGTCGTAATTTGTGGTTTTAATACGGTTAAAGAATTGACTAATCTAATTTTGTAATTGAGTTTGGTTAAATATTAACGGATATTTGCTGTTATTATTCGTCTTAATCCTGTATTTTTCTGCATAAAACAGAGTATTAACATTAAACTTAGCAAAATACCACAGCTATTTCATCTAATTGCATCTCTATTATCTTATAGAATGATTATTACATTGAATTAAAGAGTTTTCAATAAGACTATATCAAATATTTTTTAGTTTTCCTTGCTAGGAAGAGGTATATAAAGTGCTGCTTTCAGATATATCAATATGATTTGTCAACTTAGCAGTGCTAATCATGATTGCCATAAACTCATTTCTAATATTTGTGTGTAAGCATCATCAGAGATGATTTTCTACTGTCTTTTTTGTTATCTCTTTTCCTATCATGACGAAATAAGATACCTCTAATAAAATGAACAAAACTAAGCCCGCAATCTTTAATTTTCATCATTTGTAAATCATAAAATTCAATGGATTAATAATTTTAATATAAATAATAAGATGATGATCTAGATCATGAATGATCAAAACCACAACTACCACGTTTTGTTGTTTTAAAATCTTGTTAGCAGCCAGCGCTAAAACTCAGGTTGAAAATTGGCACAAAAACTTGTGCTATATGCTCACCAGGTTCAATACTAAAACTTGTCTAACAACTGATTTCAGACAAAAACTTTCAGGTTGCCTTGCTAATCAAAATTGATTAAATCAACTAAATTTTCTAATACAACACAGCTTACCTATGCTTTAAATGTAAGCGAGGAAGAATGACTGCAGCTAATTGTTAATCTGCATAATATATACTGATTTATATGTAGCTATAATAGCATAGCTTCATATGTTTATAATTAAATAAGCTAAATTTAAGACAGCATATCACATTTTGTTGCATAAGTTGCCAAAAGAAACTTATTTCCTACATGAATCAAGAATTTTAACGTCTATTTTTCTTCATAACGTTGAAGAATCTCATCGAGTAAACTGTGAGCAAGCACTAATTTATGATTATATGATAAATATATTTCTTTATCTTCCCAAAATAAAGTTAGGGCATTATTTTCTGAATTAAATCCATAATTAGTTAATGAAATATCATTTGCGCAAATAAGATCTAGATTTTTTTGGATGCGCTTATTATGAGCATATTCTCTTATATTTTGTGTCTCTGCTGCAAATCCAACTACATAAGGACGATTTTTAGTCAATTTACCAACACTTGCTACAATATCAAGATTTTTTACCAATGTCAGAGTAATTTCATCTGCCTGATTTTTAATTTTTTCTTTTGTGAATTCTTTTGGTCGATAATCAGCAACTGCAGCACATCCAATAAACATTTCTTGTTTATCAACTATATTATGTACTTGACTATACATCTCCAACGCGCTGACAACATTAATACGTTTAACGCCTGCTGGAGTTGATAAATTAACTGGACCAGTAATAAGTGTTACGAGAGCACCTCGCTCTGCAGCCGCTTGAGCTATCGCGAAACCCATTTTTCCAGAACTATAATTTGTTACAAAACGAATAGGATCAATTTTTTCTTGTGTTGGCCCTGCGGTAATTGCTAAATGCAGGTTTACCATATCTTCCTTATGCTGAAAAATATTCTTAGCCAATTCAACAATAACTAATGGATCTGACATTCGTCCAGGACCAATATTCCCACAAGCTTGAGTACCTTCATCAGGACCCCAAATTAAAACATGGCGCTCTTTAAGTATTGCAATATTTTGCTGAGTAATATTAGCGAGATACATCTGCTTATTCATTGCTGGCACTACAGCTATTTTTGCCTTTGAAGCTAAACAGACCGTTGTTAATAGATCATTAGCCATACCAACAGATAAACGAGCAAGTAAATCTGCAGTTGCAGGCACTAAAATAATTAAATCTGCCCATTTTGCTAATTCAATATGACCCATTGCAGCCTCTGCGGTAGAACCCAATAAATCATCAGAAACTGGATAGCCAGAAACAGCCTGTAGTGTCAACGGTGTAATGAAAGATTTAGCTGCATTTGTCATTACTACACGTACAATTGCACCCTGATCCCGAAAACGACGAACTAATTCTGGTGTTTTATAAACAGCAATACCACCACTAACACCAAGTATGATATGTTTGCCTGTAAGTTCTGCCATCATATATATCCAAATTTAAATGATGAGTTTAGTGATATTATCATAAGCTGAAGTTTAGGTATGTGAGAATATTAGGCTATGGTTGCAAAGGTTGTTGTTTTGCTAATATACTAATGTGTATCAATATCTGTATTTCAATTGTTGCGATTTCAAACAACATTCTCAAGGCTAGATAATTTAGTAAATAAATTAGACATATAGTATGGAATATGCTAAACCATGCTTTTAATCTGGTGATATAATTACTCACATTTTAAATATGGAATTCCTTAGCAATAACTCTTTAATTATCCAACTTTATTATGTGATAAAGACTAATTTCATGCTAGCCAATAAAGATTTCGTATTTATTGTATTTATTATTTAGCTCCATCAAAGCAAAGGATTAATTCTTTATCTATGATCGTGTTAAGAAAAGAGCTAACAACACACTTTGCATTAAACTTTTCAAGAATCTTATCGTTTACATGATCCTGTCGATCTCTGGCTATTAAGACCGCGCGATTTGTTTTTTATATCTTATTCTTTCACATATTTTTTTAGCTTTCATATGTTGGATATAACTCTCCAATTTAATTAAAGGACTCAAGGAAAATGTTTAGTTAACTTTAACAATACAACTTATTGTATTTATATTAGCTGTACCAGATGAAGCAAGGAATAGTGATGCCATCTAAAGTCTATTTTTAAATTAATGCCTGTTTGTTTCGATGCTCCTGTGAGCTTAAGCTATTTAACATGCATCGCACAGATAATTAAACTATTTATCCTAAAAATGTAATTTTGCCGAAGGATTTACATCGGGAAGACTGTTAAGTGTTTTACTGAAATAAAATATTTCTTAATGATATCATTGTAAGATTTATGAATGTCCTCAGCAGATAAGATGTTCACTCTAAGAATATTAGCATGATAAAGTAAAATAAGTTGCTTTCATGCATGATAAATCAACATCATCTAAGAGATTGTTGCTGAGCTAACTAATGAAATGCAGCTTTAATATTGGTAGGTAGTAAGGAAAAACTACCTTTGATTTGTATGACCGTTTGCTTTTTTATGGAAATCTCTGTCTCTAGCTAAAATCTCCTTCATAATAGGATAATAGATCCCTACAACAAATTTTACAAAAAAACTAATATCATAAATTTTTACACATAAAAATTTTTTGTAAAACTGTTACTTAACTATGCTAGAAAACTTTGTCTTATATTTTTGTATGCTGCTGTAACCTGTTAAATCTAGATGGAAATAGATATGGAAAAGATATGGATAAAATAAATTATGAACTTCAATCTAGATAAAAGCTTTTAGTTTTGTAGGATCATTATTAACTGAGAAAGATAAAGAGAGCTTTTGGGTGTTTTCTACAGCACATTGTTGTATGGATTTCAAGTTTTAATATTCGTAAAATTTTTATTAAAATAATTTGGTTCGATTTACAAATTATTAACTGCTGATTATCAACAATTTTCGTAGCACAAGGTAGGACTAGAAGTTTTTAACTATTCAGAATGATAAATGATTGTTGAAGTTAATAAATGATTTTTTACATAATAACTTATTAATTAAAGTATTATGAGAAGAAACCATATAAATATTTGAAAAGTGGCTACTAGATTTTTTGTTTTGTCCAAAAAAAATTTTTTTTGTATTATTTTTAATAATGCAAAATGAAATCATTTTCTATATGAAGAAATGTTTAAAAAGCACAATAAATCTCTATATAGAAATATATATCCAAGAAAAATTTTAAAACAAGATGTTAATATTAAAGTAAATGCACAGTATCCATTATTAAAGTTATTGGCAAATTAGATTTGATGCTTTAGATCTATTATCTATCTTTAGATAGGACGTTATTTGCTACTAGGATCAGGGTTAATATGTCAAAATTCTATTAGTCGATTACCGCTTTTTTAAGCGGACTGGTAGCAGCTTAAGTACCATTGAAGTGGTTGTTTTCTCAAACTGCAGTTCTTTGTGTCTCGGCCTTCCGTAGCATCAGTGTCGCAAAAGCTGATTCAATTGGATGTATTGTTCTTATTGACGACCAGTGTTTTGATGGGGATTCGTAGAATACCATCAGTTCTTTTCGATCTTTAATTTAGTTTTTCTATCGCTGTAGGATAGAGACTTTGTTGAAAAACCTCGCTAATAAAACATCAAGAGCTTTATTATAGGCATTGTAGCTCTTTGCTAACAAGATCTGCTATTGCAGCTCAAAAAACTTTTTGTCGTATGCATTTTAGAGAAGCTAACACATTAGATGTTTCGTGTACCAAAGAGCGTTAATACTGTGTGCCTGAGAATATCTTTGCCATTGCATTCCAAAAACTAAGGCCACCGTCTCTACTGTAGCAAGCATGGGAGATGCTGTTAAGTCAACGCGCTTGCATGGCATTTGAGAAGTTCAGATCAGTTTGTTTCTAACTCTTGATAATCATTTCCGATCATAATTAGCTTATTACCACCTACATGCTTGTACGCCAATAATGATCAGCAGTCAAAGGCGATTTTATCTGTCCTGACAGAACAGTATATTATGGAATCTGACAATGAATAAACCTAAGCGCGTATCGTTTAAATCAGACATACAGTCATTGCCTATGCTTTTCAAGTCATTGCTATTTTAATTTATTGATATTGCTCTCTGATAAATAGAGTATGTTCTTTCTCACCTAGAAGTCAGCTAGAGAGCTTCATAAAAATCACAGGTGTGTAGGTAAATACACATCTCAGCTACACATTCTTAGAATAGCAACTCTTCGAAGTTTTTGTAGCGTTTAGATTAGATAAGACTGTAGCAAAGAGTTGTTAAAGCATATGCGTTGCTGCTGCGACCATTCCACTGACATTGGGTAGTTTAATTTTAATATCACTAATACTAATCTGTGTTGGTCGCTGTGGTAAATAATTATTACTGACGATAGTATGACGCCTGTCGACAAAGAAGCATTAAGTATCTTGTAGAAGCATAGCTTCAAGCTCAGCATAAACATAGGTTGGTATATTGGCTTCACTGGAATTATTATAGATAAATTCACAAAATGTATCCTAGCTAATATTTTGTTTCTTTCGTAGGTATGGTGTGTGCCCCAATAGTAGGGTGGATTTTCATGCTATAACATCTCTCTATTATTACAATCATTTACAAAATTAATTAGGTAAACTATACTCTACCATCTTTAAAACTATATACAGCAGAAATGAGCATAGCTTATTAATTCTGGCAGACAATCATCTATTCAATAACTTATTGGATCCAGTTTAGCAGATAAAATTTTTATCAAAAAATCGCTAATGCTTACTGTTGGATAGATACAATTTTATTTGATAATTTTTCTTATTACTCATGAAAATAGCATTCATTTATTTAACTTAACCATGCTCTAATATTATATTATTAAATAATAAATAGCAATTTTATTAGTTTCTTTGCTTGAATAAAAGCGCTAGATGGCGTATAGTAAATTATGTTTTAGTATGATCTAGATAATCTGGCTTAATAAGAAGAAGCTATCCTTAATAGGATTTAGTTAATTTATTTTTATATTAATAAAATTTGCTAAAATAGGCACTTAAATCTAATGAGGTATTCATTAAATCTAAGGAGGTATTAATTCACGATATAAAGGCTTGAGTTAATTAAATTTTTGGAGAAAAAGATATGTCACAAGTCTGCCAAGTTACTGGCAAGCATCCTATGAGTGGGAATAATCGCTCACATGCAATGAATGCAACTAAACGACGCTTTTTGCCAAACTTGCATTTTCACCGTTTCTGGGTTGAAACGGAGAAACGTTTCGTAAAGCTTCGTGTATCAGCAAAAGGTATGCGTATAATTGATAAAAAGGGGATCGACGCAGTTCTTGCTGAATTGCGTAGCCGTGGTAAGAAATACTAAGGATAAGGAGCTAAAGAATGGCTAAAAGTATTCGCGATAAAATTAAATTAGTTTCTTCTGAAGAAACAGGTCATTTTTATACTACAACTAAGAACAAACGCACTATGCCTGAAAAATTAAAAATAAAAAAATTTGATCCAGTTGTTCGTAAGCATGTGATTTATAAAGAAGCCAAAATTAAATAATTTTTAATAAAAACCTAACGTAAGCTGAGATTGATTGTTATATAGTATCTTCTCTTATATAAGAGAAGAATTTATATTATTCATAGTTTATTTATTCTTTTTTTACAGAAAAAATCTACACGACAATTATTGAAATAATTCATATCTAACTTTTAGTTTTTATCTATCTTTAAATCTAGATGGAAACTGTTAATCTCTTAAAATATTAGTTATTAATAAATATGGCATACGATGCTCAGTTCCAACTATGATGCTTTATAAATTTGTTCTCCATACTTAAATTAAACATTGTTTACGACTAGGATCAAACATATTAACCAACCATTTTTATAGCTGATTTATGCGTTTCTGAGCAGACTTATGTGGCTTAAATACCATTAAATTGTTTCTTTTTTCAAACTACAGTTCTTTGCGCGTCGGTCAGCTTTCCGTAGCTTTATTGTTGCAAAAGTAGATTCAATTAGATGTGTTGTTTTTATTCATG
Organism: Arsenophonus sp.; assembly: GCA_046530935.1. Classification (GTDB taxonomy): domain Bacteria; phylum Pseudomonadota; class Gammaproteobacteria; order Enterobacterales; family Enterobacteriaceae; genus Arsenophonus. Next base: position 906 of record JBHEQW010000087.1, on the reverse strand, counting down.
CTCAGTGTTTTGACGTAAAGTCGCAGAATATCAGTAGTTCTTTTCGACCTTTTTATAGCTTATTTATCGTTTTATGATACTTCGGTGAAACACTTCCCAATAAAATATTAATGTGTTTATTTATCGGAATAACAACTTTTTTTTGGCAGAAACCTATTGCAGATCAGCCTTAACTTTTGGTTGCATCTCTTTGACAGATCCTAATATATTAGTTATTTTTAGTTATTTTTTTGTGTAAAACATCGTTAGTGCTTCGTGTTATGGAATATCTTTTCCGTTGCATTTTAAAAACAAAATCACCATCTTTTGCAGAAATAGATTTGGAGATATAGTTAAGCCATGTGCTCGTAGGCCATCTAGAAGTTCAGCTCAGTTGGTTTCTAATTTTTGATAACTATTTTTAACCAGAACCAGTTCATTATGCCAATGCTTAGTGATGTCGATAATGACAAGCAGGAAAAAGCGATTATCTTTCTTGACAGGAGTGTATATGTCATTGTCAAAGAAATAAACGCAAGTACTCTGTTTAAATCAGGCAGGCAGCATTCCCTATGATCTTCAAGCAATTTCTGTTTCAGTTTATTCATGCTATGTTTATTAGCATGAGAGAACCACTTGCTTTTTTTGTGAAAAAAGAAGCCGTGGTCACGGACAACTCTATCTTCTCTAGATGGCCTCATGAAAATTCCTAATGAATATGCCTTGTATATTCATAGGCCAATGCTTAGTAATTCTTCGACGCTTTTTGCGTGCTTCAGATAGTGCGGTGCAAGCCATTAAAGCATATTATTTTGTCTCTGCGATCTATTACATTAGGTATGTTAATCTCAACATCGCAAATACAAGTCTCTGGGTTAGCTATTGCAAATAACCGTTACTGATGAATTCATGTAATGTGTCATATGC
>JBHEQW010000086.1:0-36970 GCA_046530935.1 Arsenophonus sp. | reverse complement strand
ATGAATTAAATGAGATTAAAGCAGAAAAACATCCTCTGGTTGCGAGCCCTCTTAGATTCTCAACAGAAGAAGAAATACGAGCAATCCTAAAAGTGGGTCCAAGTTCATTAGGTCCTGTTAACTTAGCAATACCGGCGATTATCGACCGCAGTGTTGCCGTGATGAGTGATTTTAGTGCAGCTGCCAATATCGATCATAAACATTATTTTGGTATTAATTGGCAACGTGATTTACCTTTACCAGATGTTTCTGATTTACGTAAGGTAGTAGAAGGGGATCCAAGTCCGGATGGCAAAGGGACTGTACAAATTAAACGTGGGATTGAAGTTGGTCATATTTTTCAACTTGGAACTAAATATTCTGAAGCAATGAATGCCAGTGTGCAAAATGAGGATGGCTATAATCAAATGATAACGATGGGATGTTATGGTATCGGTATCACTCGGATTGTAGCAGCTACAATTGAGCAGAGCCATGATGATAAAGGAATTATTTGGCCTGATGCGATTGCACCTTTTCAAGTTGCTATTTTGCCAATGAATATGCATCGATCATATCGTGTTAAAGAAGTTGCAGAAAAACTTTACTGTGATTTGCAAGCCAATGGCATTGATGTCATTTTTTATGATCGAAAAGAACGGCCTAGTGTTATGTTTGCCGATATTGAGCTTATTGGAATACCTCATATAATCGTGATCGGTGATCGTAATTTAAATGATAACAAGCTTGAATATAAACAGCGGCGAGATAATGAGAAAAAATTTATTGATCTCGCTGATATAGTTGATTTTTTGAAAATAAAACTTTGCTAATCAACCTCACTAATAATAATATTCAAGCTATTTTTAGCTTGAATATTATTATTAGTGAGGTTGATTAGCAAAGATGATAAGTAATCAATTTATTAAATTTAATTACGCCTGTCTTGATTAATGTTGCATAAATCAATCTATCATATACTACTTATGCGAGTAGATGATATGAAATAACTCTTAATTTCAAGATAAACTGGGTTGCTTATTCCAATACTTGTATATTGGTTTGGTGATCTCTTTTTTCTAATTAATATCGCTCACACTATATGTGTAGTGGTATGCTTATTTTTATACTCTTTAAGTAAATCAGAGACGACATGTAGTTTATTCCATCGTTTTTTTGTCTGCCTTTGCTATATCTAATATAATTTAAGTAATTTTCTATTTGACTTCCTTTTTAATTGTGCTATTCGATAAAATCATCATCAAAACTAGGTTTAAAATATATTTTTTATTTATATTAATCGATAAAAAAATTTAGTGCGTTTTAGGCTACTTTTCTGTAGTAAAAAGTATTTTTATCTTTACCTAAATAGGTTTTTTTTATAAAAAAATATACTATTTTGATTAAAATAACTGTAGTATTATTAATACTAGAAAAAATTTACACAAGAAGTAGAGAGTAGCCACTATGTGTTTTATCCACCATTAGTTGGCTCTTGTGAATTCTGGCAATTCTTGCTGGCTCTACACATCCCAGCAGCAAGAATTATTATACTCATTGTGCGCAATATTTTTAATACTTTCAACTTTATTATTTGCTATATATGAATTCATCAGACCAGTTTGCAAGACATCTGAAAATCAGATATTGACGAGCAGTTGCTACAGCTCTATATCCAACCTTGTTATAGGCATTACGCTAGGACCATGTGCAATTAAGCTGACTTTTACATCTTATTCTACTAAATGGGTTTAAGTTTAAGAAACAATCCAGATTTAGCAAGTTTAGACCTTACCTATCATTGTCATCACTATGATTCCATATGAAAGATTTTAGTATTCGCCATTAATATTTAAAAGAGTTAACATTTATTAAATGATATATTGGCAAAGGAAAGGTTCTTGTTTTGTTGTAGAGCAATTTGTAGGCACGTCTATATTTCAATTGTTCTAGTTTTAAATGATCTTTTTCATAAAAGATCATTTGGTAAATAAAACGACTCTAGACCATATAGTCTACTCAGTCATTCTTCTTTTAATCAGCTGATATAACTGTTTACATTTTAAATTTGGAATTCTTTAGCAAGAACTCTATAATTATCTAGCATTGTCTTAAGCAATTTTAACTAATTTCATGGTAGCTAGCAAAGGTTGCTCTATCATTCATTTAGCTCAATTCGGGTATAAGGATGGACTCTTTATTGATGATCTGATCAAAAATACATAACAAACTCTCATTAAACTCTTCAAAAATCTCATCACTTACATAACACTAGCTATCTAGCTATCTAGCTATCTAGCTATCTAGCTATCTATAGCAATTAAGATCGTAATTTGTTCTTTCCTTTTATTTCCTTTTTTCCTGCGGTTTCTACCTTTTCTTATATAAGATATACTGCTTTCCTTTAAAGGATTAGGAAAAATGTTTTGTCAACTTCAACAATACTACTTAGTCTATTTAAGTTAGCTTGTCGCCGTTGAAGAAAGGAAGGAGTAACGCCAATCGTCAATCTAAAACGCTATTTTTAAATCAATGCCTGTTTGTTTCGTTGACTCCAATAAATTTAAGCGATTTAAACTACATCGTAGACAACCAATCATTTGTCCTTCTGATGTCCTCTCGATAGAGAACTTCCAGTATAATTGTTAAATGTTTTTTCTGTAATCTGATGAGTTTATAACGATATGTCTGTAACACTAATAAATGTTCACAGCGGATAAGATATCCAGTATGACAATATGGACAGGATAAAATGGAATGACTTGCTTGAGTGCATGAATCGATATTATTCGATAGATTGTCACAAAGCTAACTAAAACTAATGAGATGCCGATTTATGTTAGCAAGGAGTAAGGAAGTAGTCTCTTTAATTTGTATGACTGTTTGCTGTTTCATTGTAATTTCTGTAGAAAAAAGCCTTCATACCAGTAGAATGAAGTTCTATTAATAACCTTTTCTAACATAGCCTTATCATGGCATTTTACTCAAAAGTATCTGGAGATGGTGAGCTGTTTTTTATTGTAGTTCAGATCATCGGCCAGTAAAGCCAACAACCATACGTGGTATCTTGTTAGCCATACCAAGCAGCGCTAAGATCTTGACAGTCTCTTTTTTATTATGGCTATTAAACTCCAAGTGTGGGAATGGTTCTTTTGATAGCAGTATGGCTGACTGGTGGTAGGTAGGGTAGCAGATATCTCCAATTGCGTTATGTATAAACAACATTCGCAGATAGATGTAACACAACGTTTGTTAATACCACCAATCAGTAACCGTGCTTTTCAACCAGTGCTAGTTTATTTTTGCACTAGCCAGATAATATACAGAAAACTTTCGCATTGACTGGGAAAGCATTAACATTTTCCATTGTAGCAACTGCTGCAGCGGCAATAAGCGGCTAAACACCAAGGATTTCCATAATTTCTGAGATAGCATCGTTCATATTTTGCTTACCCAGCAGCTATTTTATGCTGACTATTTAAGTATAAAAGGTGTCACTGAATCGTCGATACTGCTTTTCAATCTGCTAAATCAGGAATTGCGACAGGTTTTTCTTTCAAGCAATTAAGCATTTCTTGTGTATAATCATTGATTAATGAGCCAATCCCATTAAGTTCTCATGTTTAATTTCGCTAAACTCTAATAATAATCGATGTATCAAGTTAATCTATAGCATATGAAACTTCACAATCTGGTGTGTCGACGCATTTTTTATCTAGAGGAATCACATCCCTTTTGCTTATTCGATTTTGAGGCCTATAGCTTTTACTAGGCTCTTGAACCACCTCCTGAGATAGATAGTACGAGAATCCATAACGTTATTTTTGTTGCCCATCAAGAATATTTTAACGAATTTATCTTTAAGTAAATAAATTTTATGCACTAGTTTTTCTAATTCATGAGCTCAATACTGAGAACTAAAACAGACTCCTTCCTTGCTAATAAGATAATGTTCCCGATTAATAAAATATTTTAATAAAGCATTTTGATTAACTTGTTTATCGATAATTTCATCTTTATTTTCATTAATGAAATAGACTTGCGTCAGATGTTTTGCAATATCAATGCCAACAGTGAATAATATTTCATATAGGAGATCATCCAGTTATCAGCGATCTTTAGGCATCCAATCAGCATGATCCTGAAAGTATATGTGTATTTATATTTTAGATGCTGAAGACTTCCCCATGGTTAAATAGTTAGTGGATGATGCGTTTATTATATTTTTAAAATATCTTTTTATAATATATATATTACAATAACATTCAGTTGTTTTCACTAAATCATTTTATATAATTATCACATCTCGAAATATAGTATGATTTTTTGTTGAATAATTGAGTTTTAACTTTGAGCCAATCTTATCTTTTATAGATTATTAATGAAGTGTTACCTAGCAATACTAATTATGGTAATTCCGAGTTATTAGTAAATCTGGTGTATGTCGGTCAGACTACTCTTCTCCTTTCTAATGTTTTATGAATATGGTTTCTCTTTTTTTAATTCATGTTGTTTACCACAAACCATTGCTAGCAGGTTTAAAGTCCTATTAGCCAGCTACAGCTTTTCTGAGCAATCTGTAGCAGATTAAATAGCATTGAAATGGTTGTTTTTCTTCAACTATAGTTTTTTTGCCTGAATCTTCGTAGATTCATTGTCGCAAAAGCAGATTTAATTGGATTAATCATTCTTATTGACGCCTAATATCATGATTGGAAGTTGTTAATGCTAGAAGTTTTTCTCGATTTTTTTCTAGATTTTTGATTGCTTCAGAATATTTTGCTAAATATTGTTTTGATAAACATCAATGGCTTTATTAGCGATATTGCATCTTTCTATATTATGGAGAAAACCTCCAACCTGAGCACATAGTTAACTTTTAGTTACATGCCTTTTAGGAGTGAAGCGATAAGTACATTAACTATTTTGTGTGCCAAACAGAGAGTTAGTGCTGCGTATCTAGGAATATCTTTGGCATTGCATTTCAAAATTTAATGGCGTTGCTTACAGTAGAAAGCCTGGAAGATATAATTAACTCAGACGTTTGTAGGCCAATCGAGAAGTTTGACCAAGTTCGCTTTAACTCTCATAAGCATTTTTGATCATAACTAGCTCATTATATCCATATTTAGTAACGCCGATAATAACCAGCAGGAAAATACGATCATCTTGCCTGATGGGAGTGTATATGCCATATGGCAAAAAATAAACATAGCACGCGAATATCACTTAAATCACGCAGTGCACACCATCATTTATCTGTGTTCTTGAAGCAATTGCTCTTTCAGTTTGCTTACGGTACTGGCAAAGAGGAGCATTTACTTTTTTACAAAGAATTGCATATAGAACTTCGTGAAAATCACTGGTGGAGAACACCTAGTATATGTACAGCTATGGTAGAGCAACTCTTTGCTGTTTTTTTGCAATTTAGATAAAGCGTTAGCAAGAAGTTGTTAGAAGCATATTCCTTTGTAGCTGCGATTCCCCCATGGCCTTAGGCATTTTAATATCAACATGCAATACTAATCTGTATAGTTCTTTGTGTAGCAAATAATAATTATAAACGACGCTATAGCATGTCAGCCAGTCAACAAGGAGCTAACGGAGTTCAGCATATTGAAGCAGCATGAGTTTGAGTTCAGGCTTCAATGTCGGTTGCTATCAATTGTCCCTCTAGCACCCATTAGGGATTAAGTTCATGCAGTGAATTATAGATGATATCTGTTTTTGTAGATACTTATATAAGCTAGATTTTTATTGCATATGATTTCTTTATTGTTGGAATTATCCACGAAATCAATCAACATGATATGCCAACATCTCCGAAACCACATACAGCAGAAATGTGTATAATTCTATTATGTTATTTATATATCAAATTCAAAGGCATTAACGTGAAAATTCTTATTTTAGAATTTTAGAAATGATTAATAAATGCGATTTTGCATTTTTTTTTAGAAAAAAGATGAGATATTTCAAATACTTAAAATTATTTAATGTTTAAAAAGTATTTAGTTAATTAATTTAATCTAGATTTTTATAATTATTTTTTGAGTACATTATTATGAAATATGAATAAAAAAATAGTGGTTTATATTATAATGTATTTTAAAATAATAAATTATAGTTATTATACTTAAAATATTTATTTATAACCTAATTTTTAGCTCTTTTTTAGTTTATAGTGTAGGTAGATCAAAATAAGCTTGAATTCTACATGCGTATTTATTTTGTCATCCAAATAAAAGAGGAGATTTAATGGATCATTCAGCATCATCTCTCATCACAACAATTGTTTGTGGTTTAGCTCTTGCCTATCTATTTGGTATGATTGCACAAAGATTAAGAATATCACCGTTAGTTGGGTATTTATTAGCTGGCGTTCTTATTGGTCCATTTACGCCAGGTTTTGTTGCAAATACAAATTTAGCAAGTGAGCTCGCCGAAATTGGCGTTATATTATTGATGTTTGGTGTTGGTTTACATTTTTCATTAAAAGACCTTTTGGCAGTAAAATCAATTGCTATTCCTAGTGCTATTGCTCAAATAATTACTGCTACATTATTAGGTCTTTGTTTAGCCTTGTTATTTGGTTGGGGAATATTTGCTGGAATTGTTTTTGGGCTTTGTCTCTCAACAGCCAGTACTGTAGTCTTATTAAGAACATTAGAAGAACGTCAACTTATCGATAGTAAACGAGGCCAAATTGCCATTGGTTGGCTAATTGTAGAAGATTTAGTCATGCTCTTGACGCTAGTATTGCTGCCATCAATTGCCGCTATTATTGATAGCAATAATACTAGTTTTAATGAACTTGCAATTAAATTAACCTTTACCGTTGGTAAAGTAGCTATTTTTATTATCATTACACTTTTTATCGGTCGCCAACTTATTCCATGGATACTAGCCATTACTGCGGCAACAGGTTCTCGTGAATTATTTACACTAGCAGTTTTAGTACTAGCGCTAGGCATTGCCTACGCCGCAGTAACTTTATTTAATGCTTCTTTTGCCCTTGGCGCATTTTTCGCCGGTATGATTCTAAATGAATCTGAATTAAGTCATAGAGCTGCACAAGATACACTACCTTTACGAGATGCATTTGCGGTTTTGTTCTTTGTATCTGTTGGCATGCTTCTAGATCCTATCATATTAATAGAACATCCACTTTCTGTATTGGCTGTTTTAGCAATCATCACTATTGGTAAATCACTAGCCGCATTACTGTTAGTTAGACTATTTGGTCATAGCTGGGGTACTGCCTTAACTATCGCAATAAGCCTGGCACAAATCGGTGAATTCTCCTTCATCCTGGCCGGAATGGGAATGACACTTAATATATTTGATAGTCAAGCACCAAATCTAATTTTAGCTTGTGCGATAATATCTATTATGATTAATCCATTGCTATTCAGCTTACTTGACAGTTACCTAAAAAAAACTGAAATGACAGAGGAAGAATTATTAAAAGAAACCAAGGAAGAAGTTGCACAAATTCCTGTCGATATTTGCGGTCATACAATTATTGTTGGTTACGGTAGTGTTGGTGCTATTTTGGCGAAAAAATTACGCCAAAAAGATATGCCGATTGTCGTTATCGAAAATACACGCGCTAGGTTTGAAGAATTAGCTAAAAATGGCTTCTGCTCACTAATTGGTAATGCAGTAAATAAAGCACTGATGAAGCTTGCTGGCATAGATCGAGCTCAAACACTATTAGTCACCATTTTAAATAGGTATGAAGCAGGGCAAATCATTGAAAAGGCTAGATCATTAAACCCTGATATCACTATTATTGTTCGTGCTAACTATAATGATGATATTAGATATATTCGTGAACTTGGTGCAAATCATATAGTTGTAGGTGAATATGAAATTGCTAAAACCATGTCACATTTTTTGGCTAAAAAGAAAGCAGATTGTTGTTGTGCTATTATTAATAATCATGATAACAATTTAGTATCAAATACTAAAGATTTAGATAAATACTTAAAACATGATCCTTCACTAACTACCAGATAAAATAAATCAGTGAAAATATATTAATATTTGGTTTCTTCTAATTTTTTAAATTACCGTTCCCAGTAAGATTCTTCTAAACTATCTTCTTTTTCAGGTAAACTTCGCGTTAAACGTGGTGAATGCTGGATAAGCACCTGATAACTAACTCTATTAGCATATTTACATACCTGTGCTAATGAAGAATATGTCAAATATGGCAAAAAATGTTTTGTTGAATTAGGAATATTTAAACGATGAAAATGATTAGCAGTAATATCGTGTAATAAAGCAGACAGTGCACCATCACCAGCCCCATTGGTATTCATAATTTTTTCTGGCCCACCCATATAAGGCTCAATATGTGAATAGATCCTAAAAGGAATCTGACAATTTTTTTTTCTCATCGCCCTGCTAAATTCATAACGATTAAATTGCTTAATAGCACCAGATAATAGAGGATGTTGAGTTTCTCTTTTATAGTTTGATTCAGTATAACCAGCCATGTAAAGTCCATCAGCACCAGCAGTACAAAGCACCAAATCAACCCAATCAAGCACTTTATCGGCAGCTAATAGTGGATTGTTAATGCCAGTTAACTCTAACGCTTCATCTTCGTTCATTGCTACAACAGAAACATATTTTTCGAGAAAATCCCGCCAAAACAATGGGTCATCGGAAATAACAAATTTAGTACCTAAGGTCAGCACAACTGGCACATCATGTTTTTTGGCATATCTTATTGCTTGTATTGTTGCTGCCAGCATCGGCTCGCCATGCTGGCAGCGGACAAGATAAGCAGTAATAATTAATGCAGATGCTTCTGCAATAATTTGCTCTGGGATGCTATCAGGACGCAATTGGTTCATTAATCCAGGACTAATTGCAAATGTTCGTTCACTATTTTCCGTAATTAAAGTGAAGCAGCGGCCAATAGGACCATCAACACCTTGTAAATAATTTAAGTCCATCCGGCTCGAAGTATGGCATAAATAACGATATGCATAGCTTCCAATTTGGATATTATTACACATTGTACCCAACAACACAGATCTGTCATCAGCTAATAACGAATAATTATGTAAAGTATTCCCTATAGTGCCACCGGCAAATTCATGACTAATAAGATTGAGCTCTGTTAACTCACGATAAAGTTCTTCAGCGGTAGTTTCATTAATAACTAGTGAGTGCCCTTGACTTAGTTGATAACGCTGAATAAAATCATTACTAATCTTTGCTTCAATATCAACCAATGTTTGATCTATACCAACTATATATGCATGGTCACTTTCACTATTGATTAACTCTTGGCTGGATAATAATGGATCTCTGAGACTAACAGGAAAATAGTGCTTGGACTTACGTTGGCCAGGGAATTTCATATTTCATAATAAGTAGATTAGTAATGACGATAAAGAGTAATATTAACATAATTAACATCATTGAGCAGTAGAAAAATCACCTGCCGTTTATATAAATGGTCTTATCAGACTTTTTGTTTGAAACTATTTACACATATGAGGTAACAAAATATAAAAATAACTAAAATTAATCAAGCTATTCCAACTAATACTACTATATATGTATGCCTAGTATAGCCCTGTTTAGTAAATGGTAAAGTTGAATTTTGCATATATATCACAGGCTAGAATCAAATATATTTAATATCTAACGCCTGTAATTATTTGATATATTATTAGCTATTTAAAAGCTTAGGATTTAATGGTAGGTGATCATTATATTTATTTAATAATAATAGCTAGCTCTTTAGGTAATAATAGCTAGCTCTTTAGGTAAAGCTTTTTGAACATATCGCACTATGGTGCGTGTATCGCAGAAGCTGCGTTGCTTTGTGGAGGTTTATGATCTGAATACTGCTTTATACTCTGCGATATGTTAATTTTTTAGTAATTCACCCAGATGTCTCGAAATAACCTTGCTAAAAAGCATAAATTTGCCAGGATAAATAAGAGAAACAACACGTGGCTTCACGTATTACATTGTCTATTTATTTGAAGTGATTTGCGATCTGCCATTCGAAATGAAATGGAGAACAGATTAGCTAAAATTTTTAATACTCAAAAAAGCTTATAAAGTAATCTGTTTAACTCTCTGTTCCTAATTTTTTCTCGATATGCAAGTATTATCGCCTCTAGTCACGATTATTTTAGATTTTTAGCAACTTACACGAAAAGCGCCGATGGCCGCTGGATATAACTGCATTGATTGGGAAAACTGAAAGTATGCTTACCGATAAATTCATCAGCTATATGGAAACTAGGCATAGTCCAGTCCCAGTCTTCTTTACAACCTAGGACAAACATAAAGATAACTTATCTGATATAGTATGAAGAATGCAGGCATAATGATGATTTCTATGTGTATGGTAAGACATATATTGTGTATGGTAAGACATATATATTGTGTAATTTACCCAAATGTATAAAATATCCACATAATGCATATATTCCTATTTAACTAAATTGCTTTTTACCATTGATGATAGCTGAAATAACGTTCTTGAAAAATACCATGAAATAGTCAACTCAGGGACCGTTTATCTCTTAAGCAAATGCTTTGACTGCGAAACTTGTGCACTTGATTTATTTAGCGCTACTATTGTACACATACTGAATGTTCCAATTGCTATTTTTCTTTAAAAGCTGTAAGTTTTCCAGTAAAATCCTGCAGTTCATGCGGCGTCAAAACCACTGAGCAATGGTTAGCACAGTAGGTTTATGTTTTACCAGATTGCAACTGGCAATACATTACTTTTACTATACCACAGCCATCTGCTTTTTTTCAACAATAATTGAAAAGGACTAAACGCCTTGTTTGTAACACTCCATAAGAGCTATGCAGAGTATGGCACGCAACCATGGTGTCGAAATTGGTATCTTCTGTGCTTTTGATACTTATAGTTTACAACTGAATCAACATCTGTATATTCATGTCTCCGTTATATCGGTACTGGTCTGAAATATTAAACATGCTGTATGGCATCAGTTGTTCTTTAAAAAAAGAACCCTCAAATAAATCTGACGATTGGTTGTCATCCCGCTATTGCGTTATATGTATGACATGATAAATTCCAGTAATTTTTCCTGCTCTTGTAGGCATCTCAGTGCAAGGAAGCACTGGCAACATTACCTAAAAGCACAGTATGAACGTTACTGGAAAGTGCGCTTTGCTAAAAAGACAAAATTGGCCAGGCATAGCGTGAAATATCTTGTGTGCCACCTTAAAACGCCAACCCGTATGTATTCTCGTCAAATATATGTGGTATTTCAAGCAGGAATCCTGTTGTTGTACTGCTTCTACTTGTGCATCATTACTATGATCTCAGCGGACTAAGCAGTAGCTGCAAATCTTTAGGTAGGAAGAGATGATCAGGCACTATATTAGACATATTCTAGCTAGCCATCTTAAATAGTGCCTTACTATAGTTTCTTATTGAAACATAAACAAGGAACAGTATTACCGAAGGTGTAAGGAGCTGGAGATTAGATGGCTTACAAAAACATTAAAAACTGTGGTCTTTGCCGTTCTGATGAAAAGATTCTTGCGCAGAAGTTCGTACAAATATATTCTGTGTTCCAATAGGCTGCTTTTTATCGACGCTCTCAGCTTGGCAAAAATGCAATAGATTTATTATCAGAAATAATGCATAAAATACAAAAAATAATGATTGTTAAGCTTAATTTGTGGTTAATTGCTTTAAAAAAAATTAGTACATTAGATCGAAGGAATACCAACTGCTATGAAATCGGAACTTACAATAGACGTATTAACCCAATTTTAATTTCTTTTTAATACTAATGGATTACTTTTATTCTTAAATTCAAAGAGCTATTCACTTTCCTAACAATGAATCTAATTCAATAGAATGATCTAGATCATTTTTAAATAGAGTTATGAGTAGTTAAACCCTGTTTTTTTGATCGCAATAAATTGAGCAACGGCTAATAAATTTTTTAGCCGCTGAGTGAACTGCAATCAGATTGGCATTTTTAATGCTATCTAGTTATAAGCAAATCTGGTGTATTTGGTATCGTGCTACACGTTCTAATGTAATGCTTTATGAATTTGTTCCAAATCTTTAAATTTGACGTTGTTTATGCCAGAAGAGCAAGTAGAGGCTAAGTCTCCTTAGCATGTTGTAGTTTTCTGAATAGATTCCAGCAGTTTTTAAATAGCATTAAATGGGTTGTTTTTCTTGAGCTACAGTTCTTTGCTCATTAGTTTTGTAGTCTCAGTATCGCAAAAGCTAATTTAATTTGGTTAGTCATTCTTGTTAACGCTTAATGTTCTGACTGGAAGTCGTAGAGAATGCTAGCAGTTCTTTTTGATCTTTCTCCTGATTCTTCATGCCTGCAGGATACTTTACTAAAAACTTTGCCAATAAAATATCGATTGCTTTATTAACGATATCTAAGGTCTTTGATGGCTAGACTTACTGCAGGAGCTCAGCCTTAACTTTCAGTTATCTGTTTTTGTAGAGTTGAAATTTAGGACATTAGCTATTTTATGTGCCAAATAGAGTTCTGTTGTGTGCTCAGGAATATCTTTGCAATTACATTCCAAAAATCAAATAGCACATTGTGTCCATTCTCAAGCCTGGGAGATATAGATAAGTCAAGCGCTAGTAAGGTATTAAGAAGTTCGGTCCAGTTAGATTTTGACTTTAAATAAGCATGCTAGACAGCAATTACCTTTTTATGCAGTTGTACACCAATTCAATTTTAGTCAATAGCTTAAGATTGCTTAACATTGGTATGTTTGCGTGTACAATCAAAATTACTACAATCAGTATTAGGTAGTAAAACTCTATTGCAGTTTATGAAAGATTAATTCAAACTTAAGCACATATTATTTAAAATAAATATAATATCTTTTGGATAGATGACAACTATTCTTATGAAACTTGATGCAGAAATTAAATTCTTATCGTGTTATATTAAAAGTCAACTAATAGAAGATCTATTTTACAGAAATTGAGTTAGGCACATGTTTGATAATTTAACTGAGAGATTTTTGCGTACATATCGTAATATTAATGGACGTGGAAGATTGACTGAAGAGAATATTAAGGAAATATTACGTGAGGTTCGCGTGGCGTTATTAGAAGCTGATGTTGCTTTGCCAGTTGTACGCGACTTTATTCAATCAGTAAAAGAAAGCGCAGTAGGTCAAAATATCAATAAAAGTTTAACACCAGGGCAAGAATTCGTTAAAATTATGCAAAATGAGCTCATTAGAGCGATGGGTGAGGAAAATAATACTTTAAATTTATCGGTACAACCTCCAGCTGTTATTCTTATGGCTGGCTTGCAAGGGGTGGGTAAAACCACCACTGTGGCTAAATTAGGAAAATTATTAAAAGAAAAACAGAAGAAAAAAGTTTTAGTTGTTTCTGCTGATATTTATCGTCCTGCTGCTATCAAGCAATTAGAAATATTGACTCAAATGGTCGGGATTGATTTTTTTCCATCAACTTCAAGGGAAGAACCTGTTGAGATTGCTATTAATGCGCTACAACATGCAAAATTAAAATTTTATGATGTGCTAATCATTGATACCGCTGGGCGTCTGCATGTTGATGAAGATATGATGAAAGAAATTCATGCAATTAATTGCGCTATTAATCCAATTGAAACCCTATTTATTGTTGATGCAATGACAGGGCAAGATGCAGCTAATACCGCCAAGTCTTTTAATGAAAAGTTGCCGTTAACTGGTGTTATTTTAACAAAAATTGATGGTGATGCTCGTGGTGGTGCCGCATTATCAATTCGACATATTACTGGCAAACCTATTAAATTTTTTGGGATAGGGGAAAAAATTGATGGCTTAGAGCCTTTTTATCCTGACAGGATTGCCTCTAGTATTCTTGGTATGGGAGATGTCTTATCGCTAATTGAAGAGATAGAAAGCAAAGTTGACCGTGAAAAAGTTGAAAAGCTTGCTCATAAACTTAAAAAAGGTAATAGTTTTGATCTAAAAGATTTTCTTGAGCAGCTTAAACAAATGCGTAATATGGGCGGCATGGAAAGAATGTTAAGTAAAATGCCAGGCATATTCCAAGTTCCTGATGCAGTTAAGTCACAAATGCATGATAAAGTGTTGCTTAGAATGGAAGCCATTATTAACTCGATGAGCACTAAAGAACAACAAAAACCAGAAATTATTAAAGGATCACGCAAAAGGCGAATTGCAGCTGGTTCTGGCACACAGGTACAGGATATTAACCGTCTACTTAAGCAGTTTAATGATATGCAACGCATGATGAAGAAAATAAAAAAAGGTGAATTAGCTAAAATGATTCACTGGATAAAATGTATGACGCCACCTGGTTTCCCTGGTAATTAACAATCAAACATTAAATAAATAATTCGTATTTCTGATTGCTTTTTATGCTAAAAAGAATAAACTATCAATAGTTTGACATTGATAACTAGATGTTATTTATTTATAGAGTTTAGTTATTCTATTAACTAATAAGGATCCTATGGTAATAATTCGTTTAGCTCGTGGTTGTAGAAAGAAGCGTCCGTTTTATCAAATTGTTGTCACAGATAGCCGTAATACACGTGATGGTCGCTTTATTGAACGTATAGGCTTTTTTAACCCTATCGCATCAGGTAATGCGGAAAAATTGCGTTTAGATTTAGCTCGTGTTGAGCATTGGATTGATTTAGGTGCAACACTTTCTAAACGTGTTTCAACGCTGATCAAACAAGTAAAAAGAGCAGCTTAATTTACTAAGGGGTTGTTGTGAGCAAAGAGATTTGCCTTAATATCATTGCTAATTCTATAGCATTAGGAAAATTAGGTTCTGCATATGGCATTCGAGGTTGGCTCAGAATTTTTTCATTTACCGAATATACCGAAGATATTTTTAAGTATCAGCCTTGGTTTATTCAACGTGCAGGTCAGTGGTGGCAACAACTAGAATTAGAAGGCTGGAAACATCATAACCAAGATATTATTATCAAAATAAAGCATATTGATGATAGAAATGCTGCTAATTTAATGACTAATTACAAAATTATTATCGATTCAGAACAACTACCTGAACTTGAAGATAATGAGTATTATTGGAAAGACCTGATTGGTTGCCAAGTCATAACTACTAAAGGTTATAGTTTTGGTTATGTTCAAAATTTAATGGAAACAGGCTCAAATGATGTGCTGATAATTAAAGCAAATCTAAAAGATGCATTCGATATTAAAGAACGGTTAATACCGTTTCTTGACGAGCAGATAATCAAGAACATTGATCTTACTAGTAAGACAATTGAAGTAGATTGGGATCCTAGTTTTTAAACACTAATTTAAAGTTTTATGGGTATAGCTCAAGATGTGGATTGGGATTATTAGCCTGTTTCCAGAAATGTTTCGTGCAATAACTGAGTATGGAGTGATAGGTCGTGCAGTAAAAAATGGCCTATTGAATATACAATGTTGGGATCCGCGAGATTATACTCACGATAGGCACCGCACTGTAGATGATCGCCTTTATGGCGGCGGTCCAGGTATGTTAATGATGGTACAGCCTCTTAGAGATGCTATTCATGCAGCAAAATTTGAGATGGGTGAAAATACTAAGGTAATTTATCTTTCGCCGCAGGGGCATAAACTTAATCATCAAGGTGTTTGCCAATTGACTGCAAATGAAAAGCTTATTTTAGTTTGTGGTCGATATAAAGGTATCGATGAACGGATTAATGAAACTGAAATTGATGAAGAATGGTCAATTGGTGATTATGTTCTTAGCGGAGGAGAATTACCAGCAATGGTAATGATCGATTCAATTTCTCGCTTTATTCCTGGCGTGTTAGGTCATCAGGCATCAGCGAAAGATGACTCTTTCATGACTGGGTTACTTGATTCTCCTCAGTATACCCGTCCTGAGGTATTAGGAGGCATCAAAGTTCCTAGTGTCTTATTGTCAGGCAATCATGCTGAAATAGAGCATTGGAGAAAAAAACACTCACTAGGCAGAACTTGGCTTAGAAGACCTGAACTTTTAACAAGCCTATCTCTGACTCATGAGCAGAAAATGTTGTTAGCAGAATTCAAACAGGAATATGAAGAACAGCAATTTATTAATTGATATATTATATCACACTATCTTCTATATATAAGATTACCTAAGGTAAAAAAAAAGTAATCATGAACAACATTATTAAACAGCTTGAACAAGAGCAAATGAAGAAAAACATTCCTTTATTTCGTCCAGGAGATACCGTAGAAGTTAAGGTTTGGGTGATTGAGGGTTCTAAAAGACGGTTGCAGGCATTTGAGGGCGTTGTTATCGCTATTCGTAATCGCGGTTTCCATTCAGCATTTACTGTTCGTAAAATTTCTAATGGTGAAGGGGTTGAACGTGTATTTCAGATACATTCACCAGTTATCGATAGTATCAGAGTTAAGCGTTCTGGTGCTGTTCGTAGAGCTAAATTGTATTACCTGCGAGAGCGTTCTGGTAAAGCAGCTCGTATCAAAGAGCGCTTGAACACAAAATGATTTTATTTTCTTTTACATACTAAAAGTCTTTAAAACTAGCAAAAATTGCAAGTTTTTCTTTTTTATTATTTATTTTTAGATTTAATGCATTATTAGTCGTTATTTTTATTAAAATTTTGTGTAATTTTTTATAATTATAAAGAAATATTTTTCTTTAATAATAAATCTGAATTTATTTATTTACTTTTATTTAATTAAATAGTTCTGTTCTATATTAGTAAAGCAAATGTTGCTATATAGTGTTGTCCAATAGATTGGAACATTTAGAATTCATGTTATCGTATAGTTAAACTTCAAATCGATATAATCTTATGCAAGATAAAAAATTAAATGTGTAAAGATAATAATCATGTAAAAAGATGAGCTAATGATGTCATCTATCCTGATGATAGATTTCATTTATACAAAAAGAGGATAAAAATATTATCTATTGTATTATAATAATTGCGAATTGTTAGCAAATGTAGCTTACAATAATAAGACTGCTATGTTTTGTGAATCTGTTCTTCATCTTTAAATTTAACGTTGTTTACCTATCATGGTGTGATGCAGGGCCAAACAGATTAAATTCTTTTAGCTAGTTCTGCTTTTCTAAGCAGATGTGGCAGCCTAAATAGCATTAAAAGCGTTGTTTTTCTCTAACCATAGTTTCTTCGTGTCGGCTTCATAGCCTTATAGCGAAAAGCTGATTTAATTGGATTTCTTATTCTTACTTTGATGCTCAGTGCTTTGATAGGAATGGAAGGTTTAGAATGCCAAAAGTTCTTCGATGTTTTTTTGCATGCTTCAGGTAAAAAAGTGGTAGGAATGAGCTATTTAAGCATGTTACATCCGCGATGCGGTCATCATGACCTTAGGAACTTTAATCTTAACATCGTCTCAATACTATATTGTATTACTATACAGTATTGTTCTCTGTGCCAAATAACCGTTACTGATGAGGAAATGACGCCAATCAATAAGCCAAATTGGCGTTTCAGCATGTGTCGTATCAACATGGTGTTTGAGATTATCCTTAACGGAGATAAGATTGATATATCAGATACTTGCTACAATTGGATCAGGTCATACAATGGGTCACAACTAATATCTGGTTTCGCGGATATCTTTAGGTCAAACTTTTTCATTGCATATCATCTCTATTTTGTTGAAATTATTTAGTAAATCAATTAGCAGGATAAGAGATATGCTGCCATCATTTTTCTAAATCCCATACACCAGAAATGGGCTAAATATAGAACTTAGTGATAATTTATATATTATATTATGTTGGTAGGTATTTTAAAAAAGCGCGCACCAGCATTATTGTAACGAATTATAATATAGCTGATTAGGGATTTGCTGATTAATGATTTATTTTATATAAAAAAAAGACTTATTTGAAAAATAAGAGTACATATCATGTATAAAAAATACCACTATATATTATCAATATAGGATTAGCATTGGCGATAAAAGCAATTGATCTAAATAGTTCAGAATATTTGGGTGATTTATTTAGTTGCTCTGGTATATATGATAGAACAATTAAATCACAACCACATTGTGAAATAGATTCTGCATTCTCTATGCCTGAAGTTTGGTTTAAAATGGAAATGAAGGTAAGTTAATAACTATAATTAATGCAATGCTAGATGCAGCAATGCCATAATATTGTTTTATTGGTATTAATCAATAAAGTTGAGTTTATTTATTATAAATTCAAGATAATCATGATTGTTATCTAATTTTAAAAGGATGGAAAAAACTTAAATTATAGTGCGCAAGATAAGATATTTTAAATTGTGAAATGGAGATATGTATTGTATCCATTGTAATTTGAAAAAAAGTTTTTGTCATCAACTGCAGCTTGTTGAGTCTATTATAAGAACAAATTACTAATACTGATCTATCAATTATAGATATGATTCTTAAAAGCCAGATTAATGAATGAAGTCAATCTTTAGAAAAATTATGTTCTAAAATTAGATATTGCTGTTTCTGTCAGTGATGCTTGATACTTAGAAAATTAAATCGCTCTTTAAGTGAAGATTAAAAGCTATAAATTTTTTAAAAGTATATAGAATCGGTTGTTTATAGGTTTATTGTAAGTGAAAAATTCATCATTGGACTGTGTATTTTTTGACCTTAACGCACTAATTTTATAGGCATTAACTCCATAAATTAAGGTTAATAACCTACTTAATCATCGTTTTTCATTTTATCCATTCATTCTGACAATGATTCCATTTCATGTTTGCCAAGGTGAGGCGTCGATAAAAAGTAACCAGTCGCAACACAGAATATATTTGTAAAAATCTGTGCGCAGGAATTCTCTTATCATAACTTGTGAACACTTTAGTTTTTCCAGTTTTTTCGATCACTGATCTACAGATCCTTATGTATCTTTAGTATAGCGTGCCTAGTTTACGATGCTAGAAGTAAGTATAAGTAAAGGCGCCATCTTAAGATGCATAGATGGAATACTGATAAATTATAGAACATAATTTATTTTTTGCTGCATCATTGTAAGCTGCTGGTGTATTGCTTAGTTAGCTGATCCCGGTAATGATGTACAACTACTCTCAACTTTTTCTGTAATGCCGAGGTTTTGATGCTGATACTATGGTGTGGTTTGCTGTAGTATTAGATGTATTTCATGTGCTATGCCAGGCATCTTTCATCTTTTTGGAAAAAGTATACTTTTCAATAATGTTCGTATACTGTGCATTCAGGTAAGGCTGCTACTGCTTACTTGCGCGAATATGCTACAGACAAGTAAGAACTATACTAGGATTTATTAAGTTATATCTGTCACGCAACAGCCGAATGATACGACTTAATATAGATGTTTTCGCGTGCTCTTTTTTTAAGAACACATCATGTCCATAAAATATGTTTAATATCTTGGTTACTACTTGTGATGGAGAAATAAATATGCTGATCTTAATTGAGTTGTATAGCATCAGTGTGAAAGATACAGAATATGGCAATTTTAATACTGTTTTACACAGTAGGTGTAAACCAGTATTAAAATTGCCAGTTATTACTGAAAAAAGATCAAAGAAAATAATGGAATAGTGAAAATAATTTGTTGTTAGTCGAGGTCTAGTAAAATATAAACCTTTCTGTGTTAATTAGTCTCCTAAGCCTTTGAAAACTGCATGAACTGAAGAATTTTGAGTTATTAGTTTTGCCATAAAAACAGCTGTAGAAACATTCAGAAGAGGCAGAACAGTACAATCGAATACCATCTTCAACAATGGTACAAGTTCTGAATGGTACAAGTTCTGCAGGTAAGAATTTGCTAGACAGATAGGCGTGTACATGAGTTGATATATTTTCATAGTTGGTTTCAAAAAATTTATTACATCAATCATCAATGACAAAAAGCAGTTTAGTTGCACACTGGAGGATTTTATATATCTAAGTAAATTGCTCTCTGAGTATCTTGCCATAGAAATAGAAATCATCATTCCATTAGGAATCGTTATATCTATCTGCCTATTTATTTTTGTATTTATTCTATGTTGTGAAGGAAAGGAATGGAAATTATCTCTAATTTTCCCTATATATGAATTCATCGGCAAGCATATTTTTAGTCTTGCCACTTAATTCAGTTGTATCACAGCAGCATCAGCTAAGCCTTGTTTATTGATCAAAATACCGGATAATTGTGACTAGATGCGGATAAATATTTTCGTATATAAGAAAAAATTGGTGATCTAATTTGATGTATTAGTGTATGCCATCTTTTGGTGTGTTATAAAAAAATTACTCGCTCTGTCATCATTAATTTTAGGAGAGAGATCATAAAGCGCTAGTGTTGGATAAACAGGATGTATAACAGCAAATAGTTAAGTTGCGTATTCTCTTTTTAAGTTTATACCAGGTTTACGCTTTCTAGAAAATTTAATACAAGATATTTTGATGAATTTTAAAAAAAACATATTGCAGAATATAAAACACTACTAAGATCATGAACTTTCTTCGAAATAAGCCTTATTGGTGACGCTCACATCATAGTGAGCTACGTTCTATTAATTGGGAAACAACGGATCCAATATTAAGAAAATTATATATTAAAATTCACCCAATACTTAAATAGCGTATTAAAACCATAAAAAAGCAAGCTAATACAAGGTAAATTGTATGTCTGCAAAATTATTACAATTACGTCACCAAATTGATGAACTTGATAAGTCATTACTCGCATTGATAGCAAAAAGAATACAATTAGTGACAGCAGTTGGTGAACTAAAAAGCCAACAAGGGTTCTCTATCTATGTTCCAGAACGTGAGGCTTCAATGTTAGAAGAGCGTCGTAAAGAAGCAGAAAAAATAGGTATTGCACCTAATTTAATTGAAGATATCTTACGACGCATTATGCGTGAATCGTATATGCATGAAAATAATCAAGGGTTTAAAAAATTAAATGTTGATCTAGGGCCTATTATTATAGTAGGAGGGCAAGGTCGGATGGGAAAATTATTTAGTAGATTATTTAGACTATCTGGATATGAAGTTTATAGTTTAAGCGAAGAAGATTGGGATAGAGCCTATGAATTATTGGCTAATGCCGCTGTAGTAATGGTAAGTGTTCCAATCCATTTAACGTTAGAAGTTATTAATAAATTGCCGAAATTGTCTGAAGATACATTATTGATGGATATCTCTTCTATTAAGCAGCCGCCGCTTGAAGCTATGTTATCAGTGCATAATGGGGCTGTTGTTGGCTTACATCCAATGTTTAGCTCAGATGTTAATAGTTTTGCTAAACAAATAATTATTTATTGTGAAGGTAGAAATCCACAAGCATACCAATGGCTATTACAACAATTGAGTGTTTGGGGAGCTAAATTATATAAAATTAATGCGACAGAGCATGATAAATGTATGGGGTTTATTCAGGCACTTCGCCATTTTACTAGTTTTTCTTATGGACAATATTTATCTGAGCAAAAAATAGATCTGCAACAATTATTAATGTTTTCATCACCTATTTATAGATTAGAGCTAGCAATGGTTGGGCGTCTGTTTGCTCAGGATCCACAGCTTTATGCAGATATTATTATGGCATCTGATGATAACATTGATTTGATAGTTAAATATTACCAAAGTTTTGGTCATTCTGTGGCATTGCTTAAAAATTACGATAAGCAAAAATTTATTACTCAATTTAAGAGAATTAGTCAATGGTTTGGTCAGGATGCTAAACGTTTTATGCAAGAAAGTAATACATTATTACAATAAAGTAATGATGTATTAGGCCCTTAATTTGCTGTTATTGATACTTTCTAAAAACAGATTGTATAATCGGTTTTTAGAAAGTATCAATAACAGCAAATCTTATGTATGACTGTGTCAGTCTACTATCCTCAGTTCTAATGCTTCATGAATTTATTCTGCATCCTTAAATTCCATGTTGTTTCCCACTACAGGATCACAGCAAGTCCACGGCCAACCTCTCACCGGTTAGAGTTTTTTAGTTGATTGTACCAGCATAAATACCATTGAAAAGGTTATTGTTCTCAAACTTACACTTTTTTACCACTAAGCTTCTGTATCCGATAGCCTTAGTGTCGTAAAAGCTAATTCAATAGGATTACTCATTCTTATTGTCGATCACTGCTCTGATGGAAAATTGTAGAATGCCAGCAGTTCTTCTAGATCTTTCTGCAGCTTTTTTATCGCTGCAGTATACTTCTATGAAAACCTTGCCAAAAAAATATAAATGGCGTTATTAGCGTCATCATGGCTATTTGCTAAGCAAATCTCTAATCGATACGCTCAGCTTTGACTTTTTGTTGCATGCTTTTTGGTAGTAAAGCCAGCATATTATATGTTTTTGTACCCAACAGCGTTGGTGCTGCGTATCCTGAAGTATTTTTGTCATTGCATTCTAAAAAACAAAGGCCACTATCTTCAGCATCAAAACTTGGAGATACGGTTAAGCTATGGCATCAAGCATAATGGTGTTGAAAAGTTCTGTGAGTTTGCTTCTGGCTTTCTATAACCATTTTCTAGCGCAACTAGGTCACTTATGTCAATGATTAGTTATGCCGATATAATATACTATACAGAAAAGATGATCATTTTGCTTGAGATCACTATGTCTATACCATCTGGCAAGAAATAAATATATCGCATATTACTTACCCTTAAATTATACAGGCAGTATTTCTTATGATTTCAAGCTATTGCTGTTTCAGTCTGTTGATAGGTATTTGCAGATAGCATATGTTTTTTTTGCCGAGAAGCTGAGACATAGCTTTGTAAAAATTACAGCTTGATATATCTTCCCTAAGAAGGTTAGAATCCATGGTATAAAGGTAACTCTTTGAATTTTTTTGCTTGCTTTATATAATGAGCTAGTGATTAGATGATGAATCATATTATACATTTGTAGCTGCACTCTATTATTGATCTTAGGCTCACTTTAATTTCAACATTGTCAATACTTGTCTTGTATAGTTCGCTTTGCTAAATAATCGTTATGGAGGACGGCATGCCACATATAAAGAAGGTGATGTTAAGGATATTATCGCATCATGGCTTCAAATTTAAGATTAAAGTGTGGTGCTTTATCGGTTAGTTATCATCATTACGGATGAGTTCATGCAAGAGATCACATGTAATATCTGGTTTCGCCGATATTTATATGGTAGACTTTTCCATGCCATACCATCTTCCATGCCATGCCATCTCTCTGTTATTGAAATCAGCCATAAAATCAATTAGCATGATGCTATATTATTTCAGAAACCAAATACACCAGAAACGGATAAAACTTATTTACAATATCGTGACGATAACAAAGTTTTTTTAAGTTATCTTCAGTAACACTAAAGTCTTTTGGAAAAGCTATTATGAAAGCTATAATAAAGCCCTATTTATTTAAAATCTAAAAATATCTTCACAATGTTTTTTTAATGTAAAATCTATACATTCATAAGAAAAGGTATCTAGCTAACTCGATTTTCTATCGTATATAATTGTAGCTTCTAATGTTATTGTTAAATCTTTTAGTAATTTACTACTAATAATTTTATTTATTACATCTTTCACTTAGATATTACTTACATATTTTTCTATCTTATTTTGTTTGAATTGAAGATATGCCACGTTGATAACAGGTAAAAATGCCCATTTTTAAATTCAGAGAGTTTGGTATATTATTTAGAATTGACAATAAAATAAGATGTAACATCTGTGTTAGTCATAGATATAAGTAATTTATTTGATGCTTGTGGTAATATATTCTGAAATTGGCAGAAATTAATATTATTCCTTGAGTTTAGAAGCAATTTTCTGATATCATATCAATGATAAAAAATAAATAATCTTATCTGAAAATAAGATATTTTATAGTAACACTATAAATAAGCTTTAATTTTATGTAAATTGTATTTATAAAATAAAAAATTTAACTTGGCTAAGATGTTTTGTTGTGAAGGTTTTCAGCTAAGTATACTGCAGCAATAAAAAAACTGGAGAAAGATTGATAAAAACTGTTGGCATTTTACGATTTTCAGTCAGAGGAACAGTTAGTGTCAATAATAATGACTAATCTGATTTAATTAGCTTTTACGACACTAAGGCTACAGCTACTGAATCTGAGCCGTGAAGAAATGTAGGTTCGAGAACAACAACATTTTCAATGGTATTTGGGTTGTTATAGTTTTTTCAGAAAATCTAAAATCAGCTATATAAAATTAGCTGCTGACTAATCATATTTTAAACAACATGCAATTTAAGAATATGTAATAAAACTAAAGAAGCATAAAAAGATAGCCTAAGCAGGCTATACTAAATTTAGTAATAACTCAGATTTTTTGATGAACTTGTACTTTTTATCCATGTTTACTGAAAGCTTATAGCTAACATCGCTCTTACAGTGTTCTTAGTCTTAACAAGACCCTTTAAAATCTTTTTATCACCGCTTGATAGGATTACAATGAGCAGGCATCGCTTCATTGCTTTAGTTGTTCCTTTTCGTAATTCGTAAAGGACTGCTTAGGAGTATGTATACTAAGGTGGCATCGATGATTTTTGTCGCTAAGCGCTATAAAGCTTTTCTTTGGAAGTTGTGATGTATACTATCTAAAATATCTTTAGCACATGCTTCACAGATTCTGTTGTAGAAACACGTATACAGAGATACTGTGCGGTCAAGGATATATGATGGCATGGAGCAAGTTAATATAAGCTATTGAATGTCATTAAATCTAAAATGGTACCACAGTTGCTACTTAGACAGGTTGTAGAGATACCATTTAAGATTAAAATAGAAACCATCTCTAATGTGCTCTTAGTTGTAGAGAGCTGATTACATTCTCTTTTTTGATGACCGAGCATGCGTGTCTGCAGCCGCCTTCCACATAGTTAATTTTGCTACCAGATGCAGAAAGTCTATACAGGTTCTAATCTTGATAAGCCAGTCGAAAAATTTCTTGATCGTCTGTAAGTGATGCTGGTCTGCAAAGAGATCATTCTTAATTTTGTTTCATTTTTTGTATGGTTATCAATGGTCAAATAGATGAGTTTTCAATGAATTATGTGGAAAATTAAATTTTGGTTAACTTTTTTAAAGTGCCATAATAGGCGTTGGTTAGCATAATGCACTTGGTGTGTAGTTACATTGATGAATCTTAACAGCAGTTCAAGAATAATAGCCGGAACTAGGAATTATGAATATACGTAACTTAACTGATTATGGATGCATGATTACATGGCTAAAAACTTAGCATCACTAGCGATTAGCTATACGCTGAAAGCTATTAGCATACTTTATGCATCAATGGTGCATAAATCCTCATTTGCATATGAGGCGCTGTTAGCGTTAAGGCCTGTGCTGTATCAGGCAAGTAATTTTGAATATATCAGCAGCTATTACTCGTGATTTTATGAATTTGATGGTAAGTGGTATCAACGAAATAGCACGCAACGCAATAAGCTAGGAGAATACCTGGTTTCTCTAATATTGCGATTGCAACAACCTTCGATAGCTTCTAGCAGTTCCGATATACCTGCTTTTTTAACAAGTGTGAGAAGAAGTACATAAACACAAAATTATTTAAAGTATAAGCTGACGCCATTCTAAGCCAGGAATTTTAAAACTAAGTTTATGGTCTTTTCTAGTAGAAGCAAAATAATTGCCTCGATACAGCAGTTAGTATCAAATAACTTTCCTTTGTGTATTTTTTTAGCATGTCAACTATTTTGCTTTTCTGTATCAAATGATTTGCCGCTCTATATTACTCCTAGCGCTAATATCACTTGATTTTTATGAGTGAATTTTATTAAAAGTAAAAAAACTAATAAATGGTTTTCTAAAATATAAATAGCAAAATAAATACGAGGTTAGCCAAGTGACTTTGATAAAATGATTTATTAGATGGTAACTCAAGAGGATAGTAATAGTGTTTAATATTACAGAGTTTATGGCAACTGTTCATCAATTTTTATCTGAACGAAAAATCGATGCTGAAAGTGTGCAACAATATGAATTTCCTTTACCTGCTGATATCACATTTCCAGCCTTAGATTGGCTGGCTAGTCAGCAATTTTATCCTCAATTCTATTGGTATCATCGCGATGGTCATGAAGAAGCGGTTTTGCTAGGTGAGGTAAAACGGTTTCTTAATATTTCTGCTGCTGAACAATTTTTACAGCAACAAACAGTGAGCACAATCATGCGGATTTGGGGATTAATTGCCTGGCAGCCGCTTCCTGATAATGAGTATTATGCTGATTTTGTTGGTCATGATAGCTATTTATTTTTACCACGAATTGAGTTTTATTATTGTCATGGGAAATGGATATTGGCAATCAATATTATTGATCAACAAGATCTGCTACAAGCTCTACAATTTTTATCTAAATTGAAATCAGTTAACCCTATTTTACCGATTAATAGCAGTATTAAGCAAATTAAACATCTTCCTGAATACCAACAATGGGAGGATTTAACCACTCAGGCAGTAAAACTGATTAATAGAGGGATTATGGATAAAGTGGTGGTTGCCCGCCAAACGGATATTAAATTAACAAAACCATTAAATGGAGCGAGTCTGCTGTCGGCTAGTAAAGCTGTTAATTTCCAATGTTATCATTTTATGATCTCCTTTAATCATCAACATGCTTTTTTATCATCAACCCCTGAGAGACTTTATTATCGTAAATTTCAACAGCTTTATACAGAAGCATTAGCTGGGACAGTAGTTAATTCATCAGACCCAATTGTCAGAAAAGCCAATTCCGATTGGTTAATGAATGATGATAAAAATCAGCATGAAAATTTGCTTGTTGTAGATGATATTTGTCAAAGATGGCAAGATAATTGTGAAAAAATTGATGTTTCCCAAGCTGATATTATTTTATTGCGTAAAATCCAGCATCTGCGTCGTTTTATTCATATCACATTACAGCATGTCAGTGATAGCGATTGTCTATATCGTTTACAGCCAACAGCTTCGGTTGCTGGTGTGCCGAGAAAAATAGCTAAATATTTTTTACAGCAAAATGAACCTATTTGCCGCGGTTGGTATGCAGGTAATGCAGGCTATTTATCATTAAATCAAAGTGAATTTATTGTTTCGTTACGTTGTGCTCACATTAATAATGATCAACTTCGGCTTTATGCTGGTGCTGGGATTGTTAATAATTCAGATCCGTGGAAAGAATGGCTTGAAGTTGAAAATAAGGCCGCTGGTTTACAAACATTGATAAATACAGAAATATTTTGTTTTGAAAGTTAATTTCGATAACAAAAATAATTTTTTTCATTATTTTATTGAACTGCAATAAGGAAAATAAGGTAATTTTACTTAAAATTGCTATTATTTTATTTCTTATTTTTGCTTTGAGTAAAGTATCTTGCATAGTCTTTTAAACCGTCAATGGGCTGAAGTTATTTTGGAAGCATTAACACGACATGGATTGAACCATGTCTGTATTGCACCAGGTTCTAGGTCTACGCCATTGACGTTAGCAGCTGCAGCAAATAGTAAGTTAATTTGTCATACTCACTATGATGAACGTGGATTAGGCTATTTTGCTTTAGGTTTAGCGAAAGTTGTTATTAGTAAGCCTGTAGCGGTTATTGTAAGTTCTGGTACTGCAGTGGCTAACTTATATCCTGCTTTTATAGAAGCAGGCTTAACCGGTGAAAATATCATTTTTTTAACTGCTGATAGGCCGTCTGAATTAATTAATTGTGGTGCTAATCAGGCAATTAGACAAAATGATATTTTTTCTGATCATCTGGCACAAACATTAGCATTACCAACCCCAACATTAAATATTAGTGCGCAATGTTTGGTGAGTATCATTGATAACACTATGAATAATCTTTTACATGGTTCTTTGCATATTAATTGTCCATTTGCTGAACCTTTATATGGTAATATCTCAACACAAATTGACTGGAAAAATTCATTGGCTAGTTGGTGGGAATCTTCTTTACCATGGTTGATAGGTTCTAGATCCTGCTCGTTATCATTAGTCACAGATTGGCATGTTTGGCGACAAAAAAAAGGTCTAGTGATTGCTGGCAGAATACGGCCTGATGATGGAGAAAAAGTTGCCAAGTGGGCAGAAATGCTAGGATGGCCAATTATTGGTGATATTTTATCACAAACTGGGCAACCCTTACCATGCGCTGATCTCTGGTTATCAGTTGCAGAGGCAAAAAATATTTTGCAAAATGTACAATTAGTCGTCCAGTTTGGTTCAAGTTTAACCAGTAAACGTTTATTAGAATGGCAAGCACAATGCCAACCAGAGGAATATTGGATTATTGATCATATTCCTGGTCGTTTAGATCCGGCTCATCATCGTGGCAGGCGATTAGTTAGTTCAGTATCTGACTGGTTAATTGCACATCAAGCTATTCCTGGCTTGCCATGGGCGCATTCATTGATGAAAATTGTCAATAATGTTTATAGCAGCATCAGTAAACAGCTTGGACAACAATTTTCAGAAGCTGGCATTGCTCATCAACTTGCACAATTATTACCAAAAGACGGGCAACTTTTTGTTGGTAATAGCTTGATTGTCAGATTAATTGATGCCCTAGGCCAATTACCGTTGAGTTACCCAATCTATAGCAATCGTGGAGCTAGTGGAATTGATGGTTTGATTGCTACGCTAGCAGGTGTGCAAACTGCTAATATGAAACCCACGTTAGGGATCATCGGTGATATTTCTGCCCTTTATGATTTAAATAGCCTAAATTTATTACGTGCTAGCGTGGCACCCATGGTGTTGATTGTGGTGAATAATAATGGTGGTCAGATATTTTCTATGCTACCAACACCTGAAATGGAAAGAGAGCGTTTTTATTGCATGCCACATTATCTGCAATTTAAGAATGCAGCCACCATGTTTGGTCTATCTTATGCCTCACCGTCAAATTGGCATCAGTTGAAAGATATCATTAACAATTATTGGCAGCATAGCGGTAGGGCATTGATGGTTGAGTTGTTAGTAGCCGGTGATGAAGGTGCAAAAACACTCAATCACCTGGTTAAACAAATGATAGAATTATGATGCTATATACTAGACGATACCATGAAAAATCTCCTAGAACATGGTTAGTTTGATTTGCATGCCATACTTGGAAACTGTAGTAGAATGTCTACTTGTTATTGAGTAATGCACTCATCGTCTTTCACTGATAATTGATTTATATGGAAATTTTGCTTGACCTTACATTCATTTATCAAGTTTTTCTTACATAAACCACATAATTGAACAATCAATTGAGACTAATCAAATTGATACTTGTTATTTAAATCGTCTATTCCTCGTGTAGGAGGAATGTTCTGTATTGTACTTCTCGGTTTTATTCCATTAAATTAAAAGCATTGATTGTTGAAGGAAATAATATTGGCTTAAAATAAGCAACGAATCAGCTGTTATGTTTAAAGCATGATCAATATTTGGCAAAGCGCTTTCGATGTAAATCTATAGATAATGTTTTATCTGATTGCTATCAGCAATCTGTTTTTGATGATTTGCTTATTAAGCAGCAACGTTAATAATTAATTGTAGAGTGCGCTAATAATCTAGGTGCATATGTTGCTCATTTAATGGAAATGACTTCATTATGTAACAACAACCTTTTTTGATCAAAAATTTATTAAAGTGAAATTATCTTTTCAGGTATTCTGTTGAGTATAATGAGAAGTTTTGCGCTATCTCACAACAATTCTCTTTATCACTTATTCTGAGACTTAAAGCTTGGCATACTACTAATAGCAGTCATTATCTTATTATGCCACGTAAGTGGATCGGTTTTTAACATTTTTTGACGGAAGGAATTAAATATGCAGTGTCTGAATGAAAAAGAACTTTGTGCTACGGTACAATGGCAGGATTATTCGACACAATTTGGAGATATTCTGTATCATAAAAGCAAAGATGGGATTGCTAAAATTACCATCAATCGTCCGCATGTCCGTAATGCGTTTCGGCCACAAACCGTCAAAGAAATGATACAGGCATTATTTGATGCTCGGTACGATAATGCGATAGGTTGCATTATTTTGACAGGCCATGGGGAGAAAGCCTTTTGTGCCGGCGGTGATCAAAAAATACGTGGTGATTATGGTGGTTATTTAGATGATAATGGCGTCCATCACTTGAATATTTTAGATTTTCAACGCCAAATTCGAACATGTCCGAAGCCGATTGTTGCTATGGTTGCCGGTTATGTGATCGGAGGTGGACATGTATTACATATGATGTGTGATTTAACGATTGCTGCTGACAATGCCATATTTGGTCAGACAGGACCTAAAGTTGGTTCATTTGATGGTGGTTGGGGAGCGTCTTACATGGCGCGTATAGTTGGACAAAAAAAAGCGCGTGAAATTTGGTTCTTATGTCGTCAATATGATGCTGGATCAGCACTGGAGATGGGATTGGTAAATCAGGTTGTCCCTTATGCAGAGCTTGAAGGTGAAACGGTTGCTTGGTGTCGAGAGATGCTAAAAAATAGCCCAATGGCACTACGCTGTTTGAAAGCTGCTTTGAATGCTGATTGTGATGGTCAGGCTGGTTTACAAGAGTTAGCTGGTAATGCAACCATGTTATTCTATATGACTGAGGAAGGTCAGGAAGGTAGAAATGCTTTCAATGAAAAACGGCAACCTAATTTTTCTAGCTTTGAGCGTAATCCATAATGCGTAAGGCGACAATATATCAATTTAGTCTACCTATTGTAGCTGGGATCATATTACGCAAGCAACAGTTAAAAACCCGTGATGGGTTTCTTATTCATTTGCAGGAAAATGAGTCTGAAGGTTGGGGTGAAATTTCACCTTTACCTAATTTTAGTGTTGAAACATTGGAAATGGCTAGAGGGTTACTGCAAGCAGATTTATATGATTGGTGCCAGGGTACAACACTTAAAGAGTGTCATATTCCATCAGTAGCTTTTGGACTTAGTTGTGCGCATGCTGAATTAAGGGCTGAGTTACCTGAAATAACCTATTATCCAAAAGCCATTCTTTGCACCGGTGATTTAGATGCGCTTATTTTACAATTAAACAGTGTTGACAGTGAAAAAGTGGCTAAAGTTAAGGTTGGTATTTATGAGTCAGTAAGGGATGGGATGGTAGTTAATTTTTTACTTGATTCCGTTCCTTCTTTGCGTTTACGGTTAGATGCTAATCAAAGCTGGAACCAATCAAAAGCGGCCGATTTTGCTGGTTATATTAAGCCAGACAATCGCAGTAGAATTGATTTTATTGAAGAACCTTGTAAAACCATGCATGACTCGTTAGCGTTTACTAAACAAACTGGGATCGCTATTGCTTGGGATGAAAGTGTTCGTGATCCAGGATTTCAACTTAAAAAACAGCATGGGGTTAGTGCTATCATTATTAAACCCACACTACTAGGTAGCTTAAATCTCTGTAAACAACTTATTGATGAGGCTCGGTCTTTTGGATTAGATGCTGTGATTAGTTCTACTCTTGAAAGTAGTTTTGGTTTAACACAATTAGCTAGAATAGCAAGATGGTTAATACCAGAAACAGTTCCAGGTTTAGATACCTTAAATCTGTTCAAGACTCAACTGATTCGTCAATGGCCTAAAAGTTCATTGTCAGTAATGAAATTAAATCAATTAAAACTGATATGGCAAAATGAATGAGATTTAATCAATGGCCATGGCTTTACTGGGCTGAAAAATTTCCTGCTGATATTGCGTTGATAACTGAGAATAGACAATATAGTTGGCGGCAATTAGCGGCAAAAATTAACGCTGTTGCCTATAATCTTCACAGCCAGTTACTTGTTCCACATCAGGCAAGTGTAATGCTAAGGGGGAAAAATAGTCTTTCTATTGTGTTATATCAATTAGCACTATTACAATTGGGTGCTCGTGTTTTGCCAATTAACCCACAACTGCCTGAGAGCACAGTATCAGAATTAATTTACGGATTGACAATTGATTATGTAATTGATTTTACTAATCAACCATTGTCTTTGCCGAATGTAAAATTATTAGATTATCATTCGGTAATAATAAAATTAGTTAATTATCCAGATGATATCACTAGTGCTGTGCCTTTTATGCCATTGCTACCTGCGATATTAATATTAACCTCTGGTTCAATCAATTTAGCGAAAGCTGTAGTACATAATATTAGTGCTTACCTTAACAGTGCTAAGGGTGTGCTTTCGTTAATACCATTTAACCGTGAGGATTGTTGGTTACTTTCTTTACCGCTTTTTCATGTTTCAGGTCAGGGAATTATTTGGCGGTGGTTATATAGAGGAGCAAGATTAGCAATAAAAGCAATCATTTCATTGCCAGGAACATTACATGGATACAGCCATGCTTCTTTAGTACCAACTCAATTATTTCGTTTATTAAAAACAAAAAATATTGAGCAAAAAACCAGTTTACAAAATGTATTATTAGGTGGTGATATGATCCCACACGAGCTAGTCGCTATGGCTAAGCAGCATGGCATCTGCTGTTGGCTTGGTTATGGTATGACAGAAACGGCCTCCACGGTTTGCGCAAAAAAAGCAGATAGTAGCTTAGGAGTTGGTTTGCCTTTAATCAGTAAGTCTCTTTGTTTACTTAATGGTGAAATTCATATTCAGGCTGATACCATGGCATTAGGCTATTGGTGGCATGGTGAAATCTTACCTTTAGCATTAATTAATGGTTGGTTTGCTAGCCGTGATAAAGGTTCTTTTGAGGGTGGTGAATGGCGAATTTTAGGTCGATTGGATAATCAATTTTTTAGTGGCGGGGAATGTATTCAACCCGAATATATAGAATCTGTATTAAATAGCCATACTGATATTAAACAAAGTTTTGTTATTCCCATCGTTGATAAAGAATTTGGTTACCGTCCAGTTGCTGTTATTGAGTCTGATAATCAACAATTAGTAAGCAGTTTAAATCAGTGGTTAACCCATCGACTAGCAGGTTTTCAACAACCTATTGCTTATTATTTATTGCCTGGCATATTAATAGATAATGCTGGTATTAAGCTTTCGCGTCGCGATATAAAGAAATGGTGTTTGCAATATCATAATGATAATAAACTGGATTAAGATTGTCTCTGCCGCTGCTTTTAAGGACATGATAGTTGAGTATAATGCAGATTCTTGCTATTAAGATTTTTTAGACTGCAATCAGAGTAAAAATAATTTGGAGAATTTTTTAAGCTTGCTGATAGATAGTCAGAAGTTTTATTTATGTTATTTTTCTGCTTTTCTAATATTTTTTCAACTTCTTTACTATATTTAAGGTGTCGATCTAACTACATACCTTGTTAAATAGAGTAACCACCATCAACGCTGCTGTTTTTTTATAGACGCTTAAACTAATTCAGTTGACAATTTTGTCAAACATATATTTATGTTTGTGTTTACTTAGCAATTTATAAAGTGCTGGGTGCTAACTATAGCAATCTTCATCTTCTTGATAATTTCAATGATCAACTATTCTATATAATGTTAATGTCGGTTCTTTAAATTGAGTTTGTTATTGAAATATACGATAGCGATATTATTTTAGCTCGCAAATATAACTCTATTACCATTATTGCCATCTAGTTCACATTTTTTGTATCTATGAGATAAGCTATGAATGGATAGCTATCCAGCAGTTTATTCATTGGGACCTGAAAATGATTGGCATTTAACCTATAATAATGCGCATTTCCATAAGATATAACCGGCTTTATAATATTTTTTTCTGGTAAAAGCTAATATCTGCAATATAATATTTGATCGTTAAAATATAGCTTGTTCCACATCAGGAACATAGTTTATCATGATTGCTGTTTAATTCAAATTCACCAATATCTCTTAATGGGCAATCTTTAATATCACTCTATAACTTTGCTTAAATTAAATGAATTGTAAGGCAGTTAGACGCATCGGCTTTCAGGGATCACTTGAATTTGTAATTTTTAACTTAAACAATTTTTGTTGTTAATTGTGTGGTTCCGGATCGTTATATAAACCTTAGTCGCACAGCCATATTTATATCAGATGGTTACTGATGGATATGGTTGATGATAAAATATCATGATTATGAAGCTTCATCGTTAGAAAACTACAACTATAAAATTAGTTCTTATCTCCAGATCAGCAAAGAGCTTGAATCTATTTTTGCTAAGCGTTATGTTATAGCTGAACTTACCTTTGCTAAATTTGGAAAACGAAATGATGTTGATGATCGGTTATGTTGTCAAAGGTTATTTGCTAAAAATCTCTTATATTGTAGGAAGGATTTTGCTGCAGAGGTTACCATGAAAAAACAAACAGTCATAAAGATTAAAGAAATTCTTGCTATCACTCCATGTCCACATAAGGCAGTATCTGATTAGTTGGCTTGGCGATAATCTATTTAATAATGATGATTCATGTATTGAATCAACTCATTATACTTTATTCTAGCATATTATTGCAGTGACTATGTTATCTTGTTATCTATTGAGGACATTCATTTATGGGTTACAGAGCAATATTATTGAAAATCCTTGATTGCAGGAAAACATTTAATGATCTTAATGTAAGTCCTCTTGCGAAACTGCATCACCAGGATAAATGGTTTAGTTATCTATTATGTAGCTTGAATATCTTGGATTTACAGGACTCAACAAAACAAACAGTAATTGATTTGAAAACACAGTTAAATAACGCACTGCTTTCTTGGTTCAGCAGTAACAGCCAACATAAATTCACTAAGTGCTATTATTGAAGTTTATAAAATATTTTTGCTGAATTCACTTTAAATGGAACTGATCTATTTCACATAAAAAAGCTATAAAACACTAGATAGGAGATGATGAAAAAAAGGAATCATCTCGGTTTTTTAATCACATAAGATCTAGAGATGTCATATAAACGATGAAATTATTGAATGGTTTTATGCAGAGTGTGTTAGGTGTTTTATTGAGCTGATCATCGATAAAGAGTCCATTCTTTGCTTTGGTGAAGCAAATTGTACGAAACCTTTGCCAGTGAGCATGAAATTAGTAATCATTACCTAATAATGTTAGGTAAACT
Source organism: Arsenophonus sp. (assembly GCA_046530935.1). Lineage (GTDB taxonomy): Bacteria > Pseudomonadota > Gammaproteobacteria > Enterobacterales > Enterobacteriaceae > Arsenophonus. Next base: position 1,936 of record JBHEQW010000086.1, on the reverse strand, counting down.
AAGAGTTATTGATAAGGAATTTCAGATTAGTTATGTTAATTTTTAATGTGTGGAAATTTAGAGATATTGTATCCTGTTGATTGATTTCGTAAATGACTTCATAAGTAGATAGATGGTTTTCTAGGAAAAAATTTACTGTACATCTATCCGCGAAACAAGATATTACCTATAATCCATTGCATGAACTTATCCGTAATTGTGCTAGGCAGCTGATAACCATCCTGCCAGTTGAAATTAAGCTCGAACCTATTTTGCAACAACATGCTTGAAACGCCGCATTATTGATTGGCGGCATACCTTCATCCGCAAGGATGATTTAACACAGCCAACTATACATAGTTCTATATGTGATATTGAGACATAGTTCTATATGTGATATTGAGATTAAAGTGCCTAAGATCAGTGAGATCCGGCAGCGGCAACTTGATATACTTCAACATCTTGCTCTTAGTGCCTTGTCTAAATCGTTCAAAAATTGGCAAAGAGTTGCTACTATGAGCTTCTGCCTGCGAAGTATATCTTCAGCGATAAATTTTACAAACCCTTGGAAGAGCTTCTCGCGAAAAAGGCAGATAGCCTGTCTGAGTACCATCAAGCAGAGTGAAACAGCAACAGCTTGAATAGCCAATAGGCAAAATGGTTCCTGCATGATTTAACTTATACTTACTACGTTTATTTCTTTGCTAATAATGCCATATACTAGTGTCAGGGTTAGGCAAGCTGATCTTCTTTCCTGCTGTTATTATTTGCGGTCACTGATAATGGATGTAAGGAGTTCGTTGTTGTAAAAGATGCTTATCGAAAGTCAGAGGCAGAACTTGACCAAATTTCTCAATGGGCTGCAAGCGTGTTAGTTAACTATATCTCTCAGCTTTACTGAGAGATATGAAACTTTGCCATTAATTTTTGGAATGTAAATGTCAAGAGATATTTTTAGACAAGTAGTACAGGGTGGTGCAGCACCAATGCTGTTGGATACACAAAATTGGTAATGTGTTGCCTTCATATTCGAGGAAGGAATACAACTGAAAATTAAGCCTGATATAGTGCTGGAGTTCTGCCTAGCAAAGAGCTAGGCTGCAGCTAATAAACCCCTTTATGTTTTGTTTGCAAGCTTTTCATTAAAATATCATGAAGAGTGATAAAGAAGCTTGAGAAAGATCAAGAAAAACTGCTGGCAATTTACAACTTGCCATCAGTGCATGAGCATAAATAATAAGAACAACTAATCTGATTGAATCAACTTTGTACAGTGAGGCTATTAAGCCCAACGTGCAAAGAACTGTAGTTCGAGAAAAACAATCTTTTTAACGGTATTTAATGGTGCTCTAGTCTTATCAGAAAAGTTAGAACTGTGTAAGACGCTTTGAGATGTGCTTTGACCATAATGATAAACAACTTCCAATTTAAAGATGTAGAACAGATTCACGAAGCATCAGAGTGGAACGTAGTTTTTTAACAGCCTTACATCAGATTTACTAATAGCTCTGATGCCGCTGAAGTGCATGATTATTGATTTGCTACTTAAAGTAAAATTGCTGTTCCGGAAACGCCGGATACCAGCGTTGATATAGTAGCTATTGACAATGAAATTAAATAAGAAAAACGGTGGTTATTAATACTAAACTTACGCGCCTGTATCTTAATCAGCGATCTATTTCTTAGAATGCTTGAATGGGATTTGAAGCTTTAAAAATCTCTTGCAATTACGCAGCTTATTATGTGCGATGCAAAACTGATTTAAAGAGAAGTTTGAAACCATGAATAAATACTATCAATAACTTCTCTTCTGATCTCATTAGTATTTAGGAGGAGGTTTTGCTGACTAAGTATTTCATTTAAGCAATGCTTAAACTTGTAATATACATGTACCACAGTATTAGCAATGGCAAATCAGTCTACTTAATCAGTATTTTCTTTACTGCGTTAATCGTTT
>JBHEQW010000085.1:0-19722 GCA_046530935.1 Arsenophonus sp. | reverse complement strand
AAACCCAGGCCGCTATTTGATTATCTTTTGGTCGACTATTAAAATATTTTATTACCTCAAGTGGAGAGAGTTTTTCTGCTTCACCCTGGAAGCAAACCTGACGATCTAGCTTATACCATGGAAATAGCAAACTTACCCTATTGTTATAGGCCATATGTTGTGCCTTGCGACTAGATAGATTAGTGTAAAATACTAGACCATTTTTATCATAATGTTTTAGTAATACAATTCGTTGATATGCTTGTCCATTTCTATCTACCGTTGCAATACACATAGCTGTTGGATCATCTAATTTTGTTTCATAAGCCTGTTTTAACCAACGCTCAAACAAAACTAATGGCTCATCGCTTAAATCCTTCCGCCTTAAACCCCCTTGAGTATATTCCCGTCTTAAATTAGCAATATCCAATTGAATTTTTTCTGCCATTTTTGCCTCTGTCTTAATATTATGTTATACAGGCATTAACTATATAAGTTGTGCCTTGTGCTGCTTCATAATTAGCACCAGTAACAGATGGTAAAATTTCCTAGCACCACAGATAAGATAAGGAATGACTAATCAAGATAAAACTTCTATATTATCACCGCTTAACCCATATATTTATCTGTTAATACATGCGACTACAATATTACTTAACAAATTCACCTAACCTTGCAAAAAGGTAGGTGTTTTTAACTAGTCCATCAGAAACAAATAAAGAATTTATCTTCTCATAAAATAAAACCTGATCAACGATTTTGAACGAATGGTTAATTCTTCTAAAGTCACCTGTATATCCTTTGCCTATAAATTTAAATAGAATATCAAATATTTTTGTAACTAAGCAGAATTAAAATATACACTAACAGTCCTTTTTGACGCCGTCTGTTTAAAATATGGATCAGCAATGATTCTCAGTCAAAAGCGACTACATTTACCTGGTAGCCATTAAGGCACCGAATGGCTATTCCTTATCATAAAGTTTATTTAAATATTGATTAGCTAAGATATCCAATAGCATATTTCTTGCTATCCTCTATCATAGCTTTTAATTATTGAATTTCCAAATAAAGTAGTAAGATTAGCAATCTCTCAAATATTTAAAATAATACGATTTTCATCATGATAACTCTAAGTACTTTTTAATAAAAAATAGAAACTAAAGGTGAACATATTTTACAGACAATACTCTATATTTCTACAACGAAATCCCATACTACTGTAATCTTGATTAACGTAACAATTCTAGCCTTATCGCTAAATTGCAGAGTAAAAAGCTGTTGGCCAGTAGGTTAGCGCTAACCTAGTTTGTCGATGACACCATATTGTACTATTATTAGTGGCTGATAATAATTGCTGTTTCAATAAGTTATTGATCTATTCAGAATATAAACGAGTCGAGCTCATAATTAATTTCATCTATGGTTGCTAAGGTTACAGCTTGACCTTGATATATGGACAAGACTCAATTTTTAATTGAGTTTGAAAGGAAAAGGAAATCGCACCTAACTGAACTGCATTTTTATCATTAATCTCAGCTAAAATAAGATCAACTCCATCTAGACTAGCACCTTATATAAGGCATATATAGTGATCTGCTTTCATGTTTATCATGGGATTATTTTCTCTATAACTTCGTTTCAGTGATTCAGTATACTTAGTGTCATGGGTTTTTCTTTAAGAAAAACCTTATTGAAATAAAATAAAAAAATAACAGTTAAAATATTATAATTAAAAACAACTTAATTCAGTTGAGTTTATTTCTTTAAGAAAAAATTAGTAAAGTTTAGTCTACTAAACTATCTATAGATTATAGAAAGTAAATCAATTTTTATATTTATCTGATTATCTAGTTTATTTATAATAAATATATTATGATATCTATGTATTCATGATTATTGTTACACTGGAAATCAGATTTCCAAAAGGAATAATTATATATCTAGCCAACTAGATGGTCTATATAATGATCCGAAACAAGTTATGATCACTTCTAATATATTGAATTTTGGAGATAGCTACATATTTATTTCATTAAATGAATTTAATCATATTGTGGATTTTATGCCATGAAAAAGTATACCTTACATATACAGGTATATGAGAAACCAGATATTATCTCTGATCCATTGCATAAACTCATCTTTAATAAATAGTTCCAGGTACGGTAGTCACTACCGTTGACGCTAAGTTTCAAGCCATGCCGCGACAACATGATGAACGCCGCATTGTCGACTAGTGTTTATGGCTGTCGTCCATAACTGTTATTTGACAGGGTAAACTATACAGACTGGTATTTGGCGATGTTGAAATTAAAGTGCTTAAGGTCACATGGACCACAGCAGAAAGGGAATATCCTTCAAGAGAATGTTACCAGATCTTATCTAAAGTGTACAAAAACCCATAAAAATTGATACTATGGCTGTTGCTGTAGCTACAAAGTTATTATATCTAGAAATGATTTTTATAAAGGCCTTAAGGTGGTCTGGGCTTTTCTTAGTGAAAAAACGCATGATTTATCTTCAATCCCCATCAGCAGACTGAAATAATAATATCAACAATATCTTAAAGAGTGCATGGGGCTGTGTGCCATGCATAATTTAAGCGATACGTGCTACATTTATTTCTTTATCGAAGGCATAGACAGTTCTGTTCTATGATAGGACAATCGCCTTTTTACCTACTAGTCATTATAGTTCTCACCGAGCATGGATGTAAATAGCATTTTTGTGCTGGCATAAATGCTTATTGAGAATTAAAAGTAAACTTTGGCGAAACTTCTTATAATGGCCTACGCGCGTAGCTTAAACAGTATCTCCAAGGCTTATTACAGTAGACGATTTTTCTTGATTTTTTGGAATATAATGGCAAAAATATTTCCATACACGCAGCACCAACGTTGTTGGGTATACAAAACATCTAATATGTTAGCTTCACTCCAAAAAAGACATGCAACCGAAAGTTAAGGCTGATCTGCGGAAAGTATAGCTAACATAGAAAGGTGCCATGCTGCTAATAAAAAAGCAATTAATGTTTTATTAGTAATGGTTTTAAAAAAGCATCTTGCAATAATTAAGAAGATAGAGAAATATCGAGAAGAACTAATGGCATTTTACAACTATACCGTCAGTTCAGTAGGCATCAATAAGAACAATGAATCCTCTTAAATCTGTTTTTTAAGAGTAAGGCTACAAATCTCTGACGCGTAAAGAACTATAGTTAGGAAAAAACAACTTTTTCAATGCTATTTAAACTTCTCAGTTTGCTCACAAAAGCTGAAACCAGCTAATGGAATTTGACTTGATAACCCTGGTAGAAAACAACATTCAATTTAAAGCTGGAGAACAGATTCATAAAGCATCAGATCAAATTGTACCATGAGACTCATATTACAAAATCTGGTAATAACTCTTCAGGACCAACTACTCAATGAGTTTTGTTAATCTTTAATAGATTTAAACGATGATCAATCAATACCAGTCAGACTTGAACTAAACACGCAAGATTAGTTCCTGTTTTTAATTTCAATGTTCTCTTCTTAATAAAAGAAGACCATCTACATTTATTAATTATTAATTTGATAATTAATATAACAGAAATGTATATTTATTTCTATTACTATAAATAGATTATCCTAATATAGGAACTTATATTTCTCTATTAGAGTATAGAGTTAATTTAATTGGTTATACAATTATTACATAGTAATTTAACATATAAAACAAAAAACTATTAGTTTTAATATTCTTAAAATCATTTATTTAGCTTTAATCAAATACTAAATCTATATTGATTTTTTAAAAATCCAAAAGTTTAAAAACCAATAAAAACTTTTTATGTATTAAATAAATAATAGCAAATAAAACAACTTAATAAGTTAACAAATAATTATAAAGTAAAAATTACAACCAAATATTAAATTAATACACTTATCATTAGTGATAAAACTATAATTATAGTGCATTAGTAATGCATTATTTGTAAACAAAAAAATTGTTTGATTTATAATATTTTTATAAAAATAACCTATAACAACATCACAATTAATTATAATTAAATAGCTATTATAAGTCAACTTAATGACTTTTTTAAAAGTCACTATTTAACAGTACAGCAACATAATCAATTATATTGTATATATTAATTAATCAACTAACTATATAAATTTAAATAATAGTAAAATTCATGCTATATTAATATTAGCCATGCATTGTTTTTAAACTTAAAAAAGAGGCTTATATTTTGTTATATCATGCCATATTATGATGTTGCTAATCCTAAAACATCAATTCATTTTATACTGAAATATTATGTATGCGTCTATTTTATTTACAAGCAAAAATCCTGCATAAAAATACTGACTTGCCTTAGTTGAGTATGATAATGAAAGTAAAGCTGCCGTAATCAAATTAACATATAATTATGCTGTTTAGCATTACCAGATTGTCACCGGCTTTTCTCACATTGTATTAATCGTTGAAACCTTGCAGATACATGTATTAGCATATGGCGGACAAGTATGCTGTAAGGTTAGTGTGGTGGAGCACAGCATGATCAGTTAAATCAGCCTTAACAATTATTGCATTCATAAAAGATCTTAATAACTACAAAACTACAAAATTGAAGTGATTAAAAATCAAAATAGTAGTAATACTTTAGGTAACTGAAACTTTACCTTATTGATTTAGGATCTATAAATATATTTTCTATACTTAAGGCAAGTTAATGCATTTAACTCAAAATTTGGCATAATATTTTTATTATCAAGTATATAAAATCTTAAGCAAATGTTTAATAAAAAAAATAGTGTTAACACGTTGTCAAAGCGTTTCCGTGGTTATTATCCTGTCGTTATCGATCTAGAAACTGGTGGTTTTAATGCACAACAAGATGCGCTATTAGAAGTTGCAGCTATGACGCTAAAAATGGATCAAGAAGGTTGGTTAGAGATTGATGAAAAACTCCATTTCCATGTCTCACCTTTTGAGGGAGCAAATATAGAAGCAACTGCACTTACTTTCACTGGTATCGACCCAACTAATCCTTTGCGTAATGCTGTCAATGAATATACCGCCTTACATGAAATTTTTAAGATGGTTAGAAAGGGCATTAAACATAATGATTGCAATCTGGCAATTATTGTTGCCCATAATGCCAATTTTGATCATAGTTTTATTATGGCAGCCGCTCAGCGTGCAAATCTAAAACGTAATCCATTCCACCCTTTTGCAACTTTCGATACTGCAACACTTAGCGGGCTGGCTTTTGGTCAAACAATTTTAGCTAAAGCTTGTTATATCGCGGGGATCCCATTTGACGCCAAACAGGCGCATAGCGCACTTTATGACACAGATAGAACAGCATTACTATTTTGTGAAATCATCAATAAATGGAAGAAATTAGGTGGCTGGCCGTTAATAATGGATTAATAATTAAAGTCAGTATACTAACACATAATTCCACTGCCTTATAATTATTATTTTGTCTTGGTCTATTATATGGATGGACACTCTTCGCATACCACCTATTCATGACAATATGGTTACTCAGGAACATAAGTTAATGGCAAAATATCATAATGATAATTGTGCATAGTCAGGCAATTACAATACCTAAATCATAGCTACTACTAATGTCAGCAAGAGGAGTTGCCTGCACCTATTTTAGCTAAGCGTTATTGTATATCCAAACTTACTATTTCTAAATGGTAAAACAAGATGATGTTGATGAATAGAGTATATTGATATTACAAAAGGTTATTACTTTGCTAGCAGAGCAATTTGTAGCCACTTCTGCTCTGTATTTTAATTATTGCGCTTCCGAACAATCTTTCTTCAGGACAGATAATTCGCTAAATAAAACAACCATGTACAATTGAAAATACTCAGCGTATTTTTTTAATATGCTGACATAAATATTTATATTTTGAATCTAGAATTACTTACCAATAACTCTTTAATTATCCAACCTTATTAAGTAATGGTGACTAATTTTATGCTTATTAGCAAAGGTTCGTACAGTTTAGCTTTATCTGAGAAAAGCATGGACTCTTCATCTATGATCGGCTTAAGAGAGAATCAGCTAACACACTCTATATTAAATTTTTCAAAATTCTTATCAATTAAATGACATCCATCTCAAGCGATTAAAGGCCGCGATTTGTTTTTTCTTTTATGTCTTCCTCTTTTATGTTTTCTATCTTTGCTATATAATAGATAGGATATAATGCTTCTATTTAAAGGATTTTTAGAAAAATATTTCGTCAACTTCAACAATACAACTTAATGCATTTAATTTGGCTGTTGCCGACAAAACAAGGAAGCAGTATTAACCATCTAAACACCGGTTTCAACTTAATACATGTTTGTTCCGCTGACTCTAGTAAAGTTAAGTTGTTCAAGAAATACATCGAAGATAACTAAATCATTTATCCTTTCTTATGTAGTTCCGCCAAAGGAGCCCCATTAAAATTCTTAATTTTTTTCATACAACCTAAGATTTTGCAATGATATCGCTGTAACCCACTACTTAATAAGTTTCCACACAAGCTGATAAAGATAACATGGTTACTTTAACAAATATGGTTGGATGCTAAAGTGAAATAAGCTTCTTCAATGCATAAATCAACATTATCTAAGAGATGGTTGCTGAGCTAACTAATGAAATGCAGCTTTATATTGGTAAGAAGGTAGGAAAAATCTCTTTGATCTTTATGACTGTCTTCTTTTTTATGGCGCCTTTATAATGAAAATTCTTCATACAGTAGAATGGATTTCTACCAACAACCTTTGCCAACATACCATGATGATCCACAACTATACTCGTCATTGTTTGCAGACGACGCCATTTCCCTCTTATGTGCTGTTGGTAATTATTTTTCTACGAAAAACCTTTTCTTACTTTGGATGATCTGCTGAGAAGTCATACTCAAATTTCTGAACCAGGTTGCATCTCAATCAAGCTTAGATCTCTGTTTATACAGGCGCGGTGTGTGAGTAAAAATTTGAGTGAAATAAAGGCAAGAAAAGCACAGGAGATGGAGGCGAAGCATAAAAGGTTTAAAAGCTGCGATCCTGATTATTTCGGCTAGATATGAAATATTTTTCAAAAAAATGCCAAATAAAACTTCATGAAATTATTTTTCATAGGCATAAATTGCACTAATCGATGAATTTTTATCCATTTTTATAAGGCAAACTAAGGCGTAGTCAAATGGCTCGATGCTTCTTACTTGATCTTAACCGAGCATATCCATATTGGTTATCAATGATATACTTAGAGACAATAGCAAAAAATTTATATACCGCCTTTTTCGTCTTAAAAAATATTCAGCCATAGGCGAATATGAATTCTCCAGTTTATGTACAGACCTTGGTATAGACCACATACTTGGCTAGCGCCGAGCTATACTTAAAATAATTTGTATTATCAAGAGATTTAATTGGTGTATATATAGGATTAGCTGCAAAGTCATAATTTCAATTCTAGTTAAAAGCTTAAGATCAAGCTGCATCAATATGTTTGTCAGTACAATCAGAAATTACCCTCAATTAGTATTAAGTAACACTCCATTGCAATTTATGAAAGATTGATTTCAGATTAAACATGAATTATTAAAAAAACCGAGTTATACGCCATTTCTGGCGTATAGAACTTCGAAGATCTTATGGTGCCCTGCTGATTGATTCGTAAATAATCTCAACAATAAAGAAAAATATCCCATAAAAAAGTCTACCCTATTATAGGTATTTGTGAAACCAGATATTACCTATTATATCCATGTATAAACTAAACATAATCTCACAGGCAACTGATAAGCCACCGTAACGTTTAGGCTCAAGCTCGAAGCTATGCTGCTACAATATGTTTAAAAGATACCCTTGTCGACAGTGCGTCATGTAGTTGTCAACAACAGTTGTTTTCCATAGCGAATCCAAAAAGACTAATTATTGGCAATATTGAAATTAAAGTGCCTAAGCTCATGGATCATTGCAGCAGCAACATAAATATGCTTTAATAGCTCCCTGCTACTGACTTATCTGAAGCGTGCAAAAAGCGGCAAAGACTTGGCTATCCATATATTTGGTTGTTTACCTCTACTATGTATATCTATCAATGATTTTCATGAAGGTTTAGGCGCACTTTTCTAGATAAAAAGTACATATGTCTATTTTTAGCCACTACGTATTTCATCAGAAGATGAAAACAACAATGCCTTCCTTAAAGACCAGAGGCAATCCTGCCTACGTAATTTAAGCAATACCATCTACATTTAGTTCTTGGCTGATGCCAAAAACAGTACTTTCACTCATCAGGAAAGATGATCACATTTATCGGCTAGTTATTATAGGCGTCACTGAGCATGGATGTAAGAAGCTAGTTGCGCTCGAAGATATTTATCGATAGCCAGAAGCAAAGTTAGATAAACTTATTAATGCCTTGAAAACACGTAGCTTAACCGTACCTCTCAGGCTTGCTACAAGAGAGATAATAAATCGGATGCTTTTGGTTTTTAAAATGCAATGGCAAAGATATTCCTAAACATCCACACAATAGCACCGCTATTAGGCACAAAAACAGTTAATATGATAGCATTCCGCATTCTAAAATGAATGAAACAAAAAGTTAAGGCTGAGCTACAAAAAGTCTATCTAGCAGAGAGCTGCCATGATATACCTAATAAAAAAGCCATTGATGTTTTGTTGGGAAAGTTTTCAGAAAAGTATCCTCCTGCAGCTATGAAGAATCTAAAGAAAAATTGGAAAGAACTGTTGGCATTATACAACTTCCTATCAGAGCACTTGGCATCAATAAGAACGATAAATCCAATTGAATTGGCTTTTTCAACACTGATGCTGCTACGAAAGCTAACATTATAAGAACTGTAATTTAAGAAAAATTTCTACACTCTTTCAATGCTATTTGAACTTGCTATGTCCTGCTCAGAAAACCTGAAATAAGTGTTGGTCTGGATGCAAAGCTTAATGAGATTTTATCCTGCTGATACCATTGTGCTAAATAACATCCAATTTAATAAATGAAGAAGAGATTTAGGAAGCATCAAAAATGGAACGTGTAGGATTGTCACACCGCAATACATAAAATTTATTAATAACTCAAAAAACCATTCTATCTTCATAGAACTGGTATACATAATTACTAATGCTTTTGCTAATCTAGAATTTTCTATAAAAATTAAATAGATTATAATCTCTTATATTGCTTAAGAGAATGAATTTATAATGTAGGGATATCATATCAATCATGCTTAGGAAGCTGTTTATGCTATAAACCTGTTTCCGAAGCATGTATTACCTAAATATTGTGCTGTGCTTTAGCTGCTATGCCTATGCCAACACCATACCATTACCGGTATGTATATCAAACTTTATTTATTTAATAAAATTATTTAAGGTCTCATTCATAAGATAATAAGCACCTTTAATATGCGCTGAATAAAAACTTTCTAGGTTACGAATGTTAACCCATGATATAGTCGTCTGTTTGTTAAAATTTATAGCCTTGCTCAACTGAAATTAATTAGAAATTATCCATAGTAATCTGCATTATATTATTATATTACTTGAAAAATAATATGCTTTTTATACTTTTAAAGAGTATCCATCATTTAAATGACTATCCATCATTAGAAAAAATAAGTAATTATTTTAATAATAAGAGTGACTACCACGCTGATGTTCTGTTAAATCTTTCACGCCTTTTAATTCACCCAGAAACATATTTACCAACTGTTTTTCAATGCCTTCTTTTAATGTAAGATCGACCATTGAACAGCCATTACATCCTCCACCGAATTGTAGAATTGCATATTTATCATTAGTGATTTCCAGCAATGAAACCAGTCCTCCATGGACTGCTAACTGTGAGTTAATTTGTGATTGAATCACATATTCAACTCGTTCAAATAATGGAGCATCATCGGCAACTTTTCGTATTTTTGCATTAGGGGCTTTTAGAGTAAGTTGAGAGCCCAATTGATCCGTTAGGAAATCGATTTCAGCATCTTCAAGAAAAGGTGCGCTAATTTCATCAACAAAAGCTAAAAATTTATCAAATTTAAGTTCAATATCAGTCTCTTCAATAGCATCAGGAGGGCAATAAGAGACTCCACATTCCGCAGAAAGTGTTCCTGGATTAATTACAAATATACGAATTTGTGTATTAGGTTCTTGATTTGTCAATAGTTTAGAAAAATGAGCTTGTGCTGCTTCAGTAATGTTAATCATAGTTGATACTCAAGTTTATTATTTTAGTATGGTTATACTACGATCTTTTCCTTATTTTTTACAAGATTCTGCATATTGCCCACCAGCTTTTAAATAAATTTGCTCAAATACTAATCAATAATTTATCAAGTTAATTCGTTCTTGTTTATCTTATAATGAGATCATTAAGTAGGCAAATATAGCAGATCTTTAAACGCTTTTTTATCCTAAAAACCTTATTAAGATTTTTTAACGCATTTTTTATCATAAAGTTTAGTTTCTGATAAAATAGCAGGAATGCAAAAATAATTAAATCAATTTGAAATTGATACCCTAATAACAAATAAACTAATTAAGTTGCTATTAAACTATATTAATTAAATCCACGTTTCTAATATAGTTAGCATAATGAAATTAATATCGCTATTATGATATCTGCTTTTCACTAACGTTGTGACAATATCCTCATTGTTCATAATAAACTAGAACTAACCTGCAAGGCTAAAAATCAATTTTGGTTATTTTTTCAAATTTATATGCTCTGTATTAGCTTACTTAATTGTTGTATAAAAAAAGTAATGTTGACAACATTGTACTAATATGGTGGAAGTTTATAAGCAGCACTTGCAATCAATAGTGAATTATCTGATGTATAAAGCACAACAATAATAAATAAAAAGATAGTTTATTTAGATAAAGGCAACCGTTTTAAACAGTAGTGATAAACGCCATGGAAGCAGTATTTTCCTGCTTGATAGCAGTATCATATACTATATGATAGAATACCAACAGAAATTCTTAAAATAATAATGTCTTTTTTAGACTGATATAGATAAAAAAACTACGACGACAGCCTTTGCCAACTAGTTTGGTAAAGAAAAAAGATATTGTACTATTGCACGATGCTTCATATTTTTATTTCCATCTGGTTGACTTACACATAACCCAGCTCTATGACCTTACTAATCTTTTCTTATTTTATGTTGCTGCAACAAGTGGTAGAGGAGGTGTAATTTGATATAACGAACCTAAGCAAACTCATTAGTTGTTAAGAGAATTAATTATACCAATATCATTGCATTTAACTATCAAGTTAAAATAACATATAGCTTTTATTTGTAAAGGTTTTTACTTTGCTTGCAGAGCAATTTGTAGCCCCAGTATGTATTTCAATTGTTCTAGGTTCAAATAATTTTTATAGCAGATAATTCGGTCAATAAAACAAGCCTACGCCATGGAATTTACTAAGTAAATCCTTTTAATTGGTTAATATAATTGTTTATATTTTGAATGCGGAATTTCTTATCAATAATCTCTGATTATCCAATCTTATTTGGACTATAACGACTAATTTCATACTTACTGGAAAAGGTTTTGTATTATTTAGCCACATTTAGAAAAGAACGTATTCTTTATCGATGATCGGCTCAAGAAAACTCTTAACACACTCTATATTAAACTCTTTAAGAATCTCATTGCTCATATGACGATCCACTGACGATCTCGCAGCATTAAGACAGCACATCGCTTCGTTCTTTCCTTTTATCTCTTCTCTCCTGTTTTCCTGCATCTTTTAAGTTTTTTTTTATGTTTAAATAATCCTTCCATTTAAAACCTTCATGGAAAAATATTTAGTCGACTTCAATAATAACCAGTTCTGCATTTATATTAGCTATTACCGCTAAAGCAAAAAAACAGTGATGCCATCTAAACGCTGTTTTCAAATCAATGCCTGTTTGTTTTGCTAACTATCGTAAAGTTAACCTATCCAACATACAGTTCGCAGATAACAAAATTATTTATCCTTATGATGTAGTTTCCCTCGAGGTCTATTCTAATAAGAGAGTTATACTTATTTTTGATATATTGGCTTTCGGAGATGCTCTGGTATCCTGCTAATTAATTTCGTTAATGATTTAAACAATAGAGAAATGATATGTCATGAAAAAGTCTACCAGATAGGTATATAAAAAAACAAATATTACATCTAATCAATTCATGAACTTATCAGTAATGCTGCCATACAGACGATAGTAGCTACCAGTCGTTGAGGCTGAGCTCGAAACCATACTGAGATAAGATACTGAATGCTCCTTTACCGACCACGATGAGTTATACACCTATCGTCTTCAGTACAGTTACTTAACCACAGCCAAGTAATACATACTGATATTGACGATATTGAGATTAAAATGCATAATGTCATGGTGGATCGCGCATTAACAACGGAATATACTTCAACAGTTCATTACCACGCATTATTTAACTCGTGTAAAAAAACACAAAAGACTTACTAGTATACCTAGTGTAGAGCTAAGAAGCATATCTAGCAATTATTTTCACTAAGCTATGGTGGCACTTGCTTGCTGAAAAAGCAGATACTCTCTCTTCAGTACAATTAGCAGACTGAAACAACAATAAATTAAAAAGCACATTTGGGGCTATGTGCCTGTCGCGAGTGATTTTATGGACTGGCTATATTACCTTTATTTCTTAGTTGATGCTATATACCATCCTGTCAATCAGGACAATCCTACTTTAACTGCTTATATTATCGGTTTTTCACTGAGCATGACCGGCCTAAATAGGAGATTGTTGTGCTCAAAGATACTTATTAAAAGTCAATAATTAACAATAGCGAACTTCTAAATGCATTGCGCACGCATAGCTTAACTGTATATCCAAGGCTTGCTAAGAAAGCCAGTTTCCATAGGTTTTTGGAATGCAATTACGCAAAGATATTTACTGACATGCAGCACCAACGCTGTTTTGCACATAAAACAGCTAATGTATTGGCGCTCTACATATCAATTGGAACGAAACTAAAAGTTAAGCCTGATCTACGGATGTCTATCTAGCAGAGAGGCCACTATGCCGCTAATAAAGCCATTGATGTTTTGTTGGCAAGGTTTTTAGGGCAGCATCATCCAACGATGAAGCCGCTGGATAAAGATCAAGAAGAACTGCTGACATTATCTACGACTTAGACTATTAGTACACAACTTTGCATCAATAAGAACAATGAATTAAATTGAATTGGATATTACGACATAAAACCACTAAGACAACGCACAAAAAATGTAGTTTAAGAAAAATAACCTTTTCAATGTTATTTAAGCTGCTATACAGTCTGCTCAGAAAAACTGGAATAAGCTAAAATAAGAAGATTTTTGTCTGCTTTACCAAGATGCTATTCACCACTCCCCATTTCTTGTAGTAAACAACGTGAAATTTAAAGATGAAGAACATATTTACGAAACATTAGAGTAGAATGTAGCCAATCACTGACCACCATACAACAGATTTCCTAATCTCTTCTACTAATAGATTATTAAATGTTTTCATGGAATCAGTAATCTTGCAAAGAATATCTCTATAATTCTAATGAATATCCCAAACCAGCACAGATGACATTTTTACTCCTACAATATCAGCAGGATAAAGTGAAATAACTTGCTTCAACGTTATGAATCGACATCATTTGACAAATTATTACCAAGCTAATTAATAAAATCCGGCTCTATGTTGGCATAGAGAGTAAGAAAATACTCTCTTTGATCTGTATAACTTTTTGCTGTTTTATGATAATTTTTATTCAAAAAATCCTTTATACAGTAAAATCCTTTATACAGTATAAGAGATTCAATCTGTATCAACAACCTTTGCTAACATTCAACATAGCCGTTTAATAAAACTAGCTTCCTTGTCCTGTTTTGGACAATAAGCTACTTTGGTAGCTATTACCTTAAAATAATTATAGGTTTTTAACAACATTTGCAGGCTAATTTTTATTTAAATTATAGAACGTTTTTATATTGTAAATATTGTGTACAAAAACATCTAATGGCGGTATATGATTATAAAAATGAGTAATCCTAGAACATATATTAGCATTCAGTTTCCGTGTTAAAGGTAAGTTTAGAAATTTTGCGAACAACTGATCTACATCAATCTTTATTAATTAAGATTAAATAAATCTTTTTTGCGCATCTATGGTGCCTTGATATGTTAATACTCAAAAATAGCGCTAATTCTAGATAAATAGTTACTGAATTAGTATTCTGCGTTAATAAAAGATGCCGACCATGCAGAGTTTATATTTCTGACTCTGATCAGAATATCAATCGTTAATCGATTTTTTTTGGCAATTATGAAAATAAATATGTGAAGTTCCTAATAAAATTAAAAAATTATTTAGCATGTTAAGTGATAATTTTTTAAAATTTATCACTTAACATGCTAAATAATTAGAAAAAAGTAATTTGATGGTTAAGGAATTAAATCACCTCTTCTCTTTAATAGAAGAGAAAAAACTATTCCTCCATTGATTGCTACTACTAAAAAGTAGAGAGAATAAATTTTATAATCTTAAATAACTTCAAATTTCATTGAAATATGTGTTCTTTGACCTAATCCTCTAACTTTAGAGACATTAAACCATAGGTATAGCTTAATAAGCCTAGTTTTTCCAAGTTTATGCATTCTTTATAAAGAAGAATTCATTTGCATGTTTACCAACATTAGCATCGATAAAAAGTAGTTTTTTGCCACACAGAATGCATTCTGTACAGATTTATGCGTAAGAATTCTTTTATCAGGACTGCAATATTTTGTTTTTCCAGTTTTTTTTGTAAGCTATCATCTCCACAATGGCACTTTATACATACATTACTCTAATAGTATGCCTTGTTTATAATTCGACAAAAAAGTATAGTAACTCATCATTTTAACATGTCTAGGTAAAATATATCTAATATATAGCGTCTAATTATTTCTTCCTGTGTTAGGATCTTCTATCTGTACTGCTTAGTCTGATGCTAATAATAATGATGGATTATCACTCCAAGTCCTTGGTAATGCCACAATTTTAACGCAGATACCCGGAATAGATTTAAAATAATGTATATGTATTTCACGCTATATAACCACAGATACCACTATTTTCATTTTTTAGCAAAGCGAACTTTTTTTCTCCAGTAATATCCATACTATATACATCATGTAACGATACACACTTTTCACTGACGCGAAGTATTTTATGCAGACCAAAAAAGAGCACTTGGATTTATTAAGTCATAGCTATGACTTGCAGTAACGGGATAATAACGGCTTACTAAATTCCTTCGTTCGCTCTTTTTTGAAAAACAGCTAACTCCATATAGAACATGTCTAATATCTAGACCGCCACGGATTATGGAAATATGAAGATCCAGATGTTGATTGAGTTATCGGCAGTAAGTGTGCAAAACATATAAAATACCAATTTCGATACCATGTTCACGTATCACTGCAGGCATACAGCTGCTGGTATGCTCTCTCTTCCTAGGTACGAAACGTAGCATTTAGTAGAGGCAAGTTATTGTTGAATAAATATCAAAGAAAATGGGGCATAGTAAAAATAATCTATTGTCAGTGTTGGACTCTGGTAAAATATGAACCTGCTCTAGCTGCTGCTCGATAGCTCTGAAGTTGCATCAACTACAGGATTTTCAGTTGCAACTTTTCTAGAAAAAACAGCTCAAGGAACATTCAGAAGAAGCAAGGCAATTAACTCAGGATACCAATCTAAAACAGTGCCGCATGCAAACATTTGCAAGTCAGATAGACTTGTCCATGAGAGCTGAAACTCTTATAATATTTTTCAAGAAATTTATCACATATATCATTAATTGTACAAAGCAGTTTAATTAGACAGGAGTTGTGATTATCCATAGTTCCATCTATATAAATAAGTTATGAATTTATCAGCAAGCATACTTTTAATCATTATTCCCACTCTCCACACATCAATACAGTTATATCAAGTCATAATCGTCTTGTGGCTTCTATAAGGAAGTTTTTCTAAACTCTAACGGATAATCGTGATTAAATGAAGGGATAATACTGTATCGAAAAAAAATTGCGAACTAACTAGTAGTCGTACGCATTGATATATAGCTATTTTTATCTGTCATAAAAAATTTAGTTGGGCTGTCATCTCTTCCTTTTAGAGCAAAGAGATCATAAATTACTTTGGATAAGTAAGCAGGTGTAACAGGTAAAGTCTCGTGTTGTTTTCTTGATGTACTCGGTTTAGAGTTTATAGAAAAATTATTTCAAGAAATCTATATAAATTTATAAAAAAATTAAAATCTCGTAGAGTATAAAACTAGTATTCAGATCATAAATTTCCACGAAGCAGCGTAGGTATTTGTGTACTTGCTCTTACTATATTTCATAAAATTTTAAGTTGCACTTTTTATTTCTAGTCATTGTTTACATTTTTAATCTTTTTAAAGAAGATTAAAGATTAATTTGTTCTAATTTTCCTATGGCAGCTAATTTAATTTATCTTAAATAGTTTTAATCATAGGACATATGTAATGAAACAGAGAATTTTTAACTAATTTGCTAAACATCCATTCTAGGATAGAGCAAAACCATATCTTTAAGTTACAATAAACTAATAATTTCATTAAGTTATAGTGACATAGGACAACTTTAGCTGTGGTTACACTTATGAATGTTATGATGAAGTTTTAGTGTTATGCGGTTACCTGAATGGCGTAACAATATAATTACCAGTAGATTAAACACGACGATCATCCCAATAACACATGCGCTATATTCTGAATGTTGTGAGAAAGTGGCTATTTGATAAAATAAAGCAGAAACCGAATAAGCAACATTAAAACCCCATAGAATAGAAAATATCATCCAATTTCTATTACTTTCACGTGCAATAGCACCTAATACAGAAATGCAAGGAACATAAAGTAGAACAAAGATTAGATAGCTATAGGCTGATACATTCGATCCAAATCGTTCCGCCATGGCGCCCATTTTGCCGCTATCCATATTACAATCACCTTTACTAGCTTCAATTGGATTAGATAAAACAGATAAACTGAATATCTCTTTTAAGTTATGCAAGGTTTCATTAATTGCATCCTCTAATTCATCTATCAAATTAAATTGATCGGAATTAAAAGGTGCTTGAGTAATATTTTTAGCTGTATACAGAGTATTTAGTGTGCCAATAACTATTTCTTTAGCTAATGCCCCAGTAATAAGTCCAACTGTTGCTTCCCAATTATTATCATTAATACCGATAGGTTTCAATAACGGGGTAATTGTTTTACTTACTGATGCTAATGCTGAGTAATTAATATTATCAACAACTTTACCAGACAAAGAAAAACTATTAAGTGCCCCAATAATCATACTAGCAATAATAATAACTTTTCCAGCTCTTAATACAAAACCTTTCAATCTTTGCCAAGTCTGTAATAGTAATGTTTTTAAATGTGGTACATGGTAAATCGGTAACTCCATGATGAATGGAGAGGATGAGCCACGTGCAATAGTGTATTTCAATAATAACCCGGTTAGAATAGCAATTATTATACCTAATAAATAAAGAGAAAAAATAATACTTGCGCTATTTTTTCCAAAAAAAGCGGCTGCAAATACAGCAAAGATAGCTAGTCTTGCACCACAAGACATAAAAGGCGCCATTAAAACAGTAATTAATCGTTCACGAGGGGTATCTAATGTCCGCGCTCCCATAATAGCAGGCACATTACAGCCAAAACCAACAATTAAAGGAACAAAAGATTTGCCAGGCAAACCTAGTGCTTGCATCAGTTTATCCATGACAAATGCTGCACGTGCCATATAACCTGAATCTTCCAATACAGAAAGGAATAAATACATTAAAGCAATTTGTGGAACTAATGGGAATACAGTATTAATACCACCACCTACTCCTTGAGCAAGAAAAACCGTTAACCATTCTAGCCAGTTAAAAGTATAGCCAACCCATTGAATTCCATGGATGAAAATAGCTTCTGAGCTACCTTCAAAGAGAGGTTGTAATGCACCACCAATATTTATAGCAAGTATGAACATTAAATACATGATAAAAAGAAATATAGGTATACCAAACCAGCGATTAAGTAGTATGTTATCAAGAAATTGTGTTAAATTATTTAGTTTTGCTGTTTTAGTATTAATGACTACCTCGCAAATGGTTGCAATAATTTGATATCGTGCATTAGCGATGATAAGTTCAGGCTCTTCTTGTTGTTGAGATTGTAAATTAGCTTTAATTTTATCTAATTTATTAATAGGAATAGCTGTACGTTCAATGGTATATATATCCCCCTCTAACATTTGTAGTGCTAGCCAACGGCGCTCTTGATAATTAAATTTTTTATTGTCGATAATTTGAGTTAAATTTTTTATTTCAGTGAGCAAAATGTCTGGATAATTGATGATACTTGAAATAAGATTATTGCTGTGTTCATCAATCGCTTGTTTTAATTTACTAATACCTTTTGCGCTAGTTGAGACTATAGGAATAACCGGGCAACCTAGGCGTGTTTGAAGTTCATCAATATTAATATAAATATTTTTGTTTTCGGTAATATCTAACATATTAAGTGCAATAATAGAAGGTATAGACAATTCAATAACTTGTAATGTCAGATAAAGGTTACGTTCGAGATTAGCAGCATCAATAACATTGATTAAGATATCTGCTTCGCCATTCAGAATGAAATGACAGGCAATTTGCTCATCAATTGATGTCTCTTCTGAAATAGTGGTCAATGAATAGGTACCAGGCAGATCAACTAATTCAATATTATACTTCGAGGTTACAAAGCGACCAACCTTTTGCTCAACAGTGACACCAGCCCAATTCCCAACACGTTGGCGTGCACCTGTTAATTGATTAAAGAGTGTCGTTTTACCGGCGTTAGGGTTGCCAACAAGGCCAATAGTTAATGATTTCATAGTCTTCGTATCAAATAAATAATAAGGAATAGGCTATTAGTAATAATAAAAACATTTTATAGCATTTAGTTACTAACATCGTATAAATTTAATAAAGCAAGATCTTTTTTTCTTAAAATTAAATTTATATGGCGAGTTTCGATCTGAATAGGATCACCAAACGGCGCTATACGAATAACATTAAAAAAAGATCCAGGTAACATCCCTAAAGAAAGTAATTTTTGACGGTAAGCTAAATTTATTTCTGCTGAAAATCCAACAATTTTATATCGATGATTAGGAAGAATTGACATAAACACTTCTACTATAGAGCTAAAAAAAAATTAAGATACCAAAAATACGTACCAGATGAATAGTAAAATTAATAAGAAATATTATCATTCTCAGATTAATAATGATAATCATCATCATATATTACTAGAATTAATTTAACGTGTTTTTTAAATAACAGCAATTAATATTGATCAATACTTTACTAGAGAGAGAAATATTGGCAGCAAAATTAATGTTAACTCATTTTCTTGATTAAAAATAATTTTTAAAATTTAAAGAATATAAAAAATTGCATTTTTTCAAACGTAATATATTTTCTCGTTTATTATTTATAATTGTTATTTTACTGTTTACTTAGTTTTCGAGAGTTATGTTTATTTTTGGTATATTGTATGTAGTTTCAAAAAAACTAGCAGTATCCTACTGATTAATTTCATAAATAATATTAACATCATAGAGATGATA